>JBKKDW010000098.1:0-2638 GCA_046708025.1 Candidatus Limnocylindrales bacterium | reverse complement strand
GGCCGCCCGCTGGTGATGCCGGGCGCCGCCGTACAGTGGGGGGGCGCGCGGTGGGTCACCCCGGACGACTGCAATCGACGCCAGGTCGTCGAGCACCAGGGTGATGCCGGCCACATCGCCCGCGTCGCGGAAGTGTCGAAGGGCGTGCTGTGCGTAGGCGAGCGACGGCCCGACATCCTCGCGGGCGATGGTGACGAGCGCCAGCATGTGCAGGTCCCAGGCCTCCATCGTTCGCTGGCCGCCTTCGCGATGGAGCGCCAGCGAGTCGAGATACCAGCGCTCGGCCTCTTCGCCGGCTCGGGCGAAATAGTGGTAGCTCCCCAGGCCCCACAGGACATTGCCCTCACCGACCCTGTCGCCGACCTCGCGGTAGAGCGCCAAGGCTTCCTCGAGCTTGGCACGACCGGGGCTGGCGGCCGCCTCCGGCAACTCTTTGCTGGCGAGGCCCATGTACGGAAGGATGTCGGCGTACGCGTCGTTGTAGAGCGCGTTGGCGATCTCGCGCTTGTCGCCCAATTGTCGCCAGGTCTCGAGCGCCTCGCCGTACCAGCGATCGGCGACCGGGTGATCGGCCTGCCAGTAGGCGATCCCACCGAATCCCTCGGCGAAACGCGCTGCGACCGCCGGATCGAGGGTCCAGGCCTGGGTAGCCATCGTCTCGAATCGGACGCGAGCCTCGTTCAGGTAGCCACGCTGTTGCCAGAATCGCCACAGGGCAAACGCCAGGCGGGCCCCGATTTCCGGCTCCGGACGATCGGTCGACCAGTCGAGGGCGGCGCGCAGGTTGTCGTGATCGCGCTCCAGGCGGTCGAGCCAGAGCCTCTGGTCGGCTCCCGACAGGTTGGGCGCGGCCCGCTCGGCGAGATCGAGCATGGCCCGGGCGTGCCGTTCCCGAACGACGTCCCGCTCGCCGCGCGCCTCCAGTGTCTCGCTCGCAAACTCGGCGATCGTCTCGGTCATCACGAAGCGCGGAGCCGGCGCATCCTCGTCGATCCGTAGCAGGCTCTGGTCGACGAGCCCGCCGAGCCCCTCGAAGACATCAATGCCGAGTTCCGAGGCCGGCCCGCAGACGGCCTCCGCCCTCTCGAGATCGCACCCGCCCCGGAAGACCGATAGCCGATCGAGCAACCGCCGCGAGCCCTCGTCGAGCAGGTCGTAGCTCCAGGCGATCGCGCCACGCAGTGTTTGCTGCCGCTCCGGCAGGTCGCGCGAGCCAGCCGTCAGCAGGGCCAGGTGATGTTCCAGCCGGGCCAGGATCTGATCCGGGGTCAGGAGCTTGATGCGCGCGGCGGCGAGCTCGATGGCCAGCGGCATGCCGCGCAGCCTGGCGCAGATCTGGGCCACCGCCGGCGCGTTCGCATTGGTGACCGAGAAGCCGGGCTTGACGGCGACCGCTCGGGCGATGAACAGGCGCACCGACTCGTACTGGTTGAGGGCATCGACGTCGAGGTCGCGGATGCCCCGCGGCAGGTTCAGCCGTTCCAGCTCGGACAGGCTCGAGAGATCGGGTGGCGCGGGCAGGCCGGGGACCGGGTACTCCTGTTCCCCCGATACGCGCAGGGCGATTCGCGTTGTCACGAGAACGGACACGTTGGGGCAGCGCCTCAGGACGTCGGCCACGATGGGGCCTGCCGTCAGGACCTGCTCGAAGTTGTCGAGCAAGATCAGGCATCGCCGCTCGGCGATGGCATCGATCAGCGTCTCCAGCGCCGGCCGCGTTGAGCTGTCCTTGGCCCCGAGTGCCCGGGCGATCGTCGCGGCGACGAGTCCCGGATCCCGAACCGGCTCGAGGGCCACGAACCAGATGCCTTCGGGAAAGCGCTCGGCGGCCGCCGCCGCGACCTGCAGCGAGAGACGGGTCTTGCCGGTGCCCCCGGGCCCGGTCATCGTCAGCAATCGTGTCCGTCCCAGCAGGTCCACGGCCTCGGCGAGTTCGCGTTCGCGGCCGACGAACGTCGTCAGCTGGGTCGGCAGGTTGTTCGGCCGGGCGTCGAGCGAACGGACGGCCGGAAAGTCGCCGGGCAAGTCGTCCGCGTCGACCTGGACCAGGCGCTCCGGTCCGGCCAGGTCGCGCAGGCGGTGCTCGCCCAGGTCGCGCAGGTGGAGGTTCTCCGGCAGCCCCTCGCTGACCAGTGCGCGGGTCGCGTCCGAGACGAGAATCTGGCCGCCGTGGGCGACTGCCGCGATCCGGGCGGCCCGGTTGATGTCGAGGCCCACGAGCGTTCCGCCGGCCTTCCCTGCCTCGCCCGAGTGCAGGCCCATCCGGACCCGGCCCACCGCGGCGTCCGGCCACGCTTCGGCCGCCAGCCCGCGCGGGGCGTCGATGGCGGCCGCCACCGCCTCGCGGGCGCTGGTGAACACGACGAAGAAGGAATCGCCTTCGGTACCCTGCTCAACGCCGCCATGGCCCCCGAACGCGTGGCGCAGGATCTCGCGGTGACGCTCCAGCAAGTCGGAATAGCGGGGCGTCCCGACTCGTTGCTCGAGGCGCGTGGAACCCTCGATATCGCTGAACAGGAACGTGACAGTGCCGCTCGTCGGTGGCGGAGACACGGTCATCGGGGGGCCGTCCTGGCGTCAGTGCTGGCGCGTTTCGGTCAGCTCGCGCAGCCGCCCGGCAAGTTCGCGCAGGATGGCC
>JBKKDW010000097.1:0-6573 GCA_046708025.1 Candidatus Limnocylindrales bacterium | reverse complement strand
AACCGCATTTGGGGCAACGCGCTTATCCCCGGCTTCCGCTCCCCTAACACGGGCCGAGCCCACGGGGTGGGCCGTTTCGATTCAGGTGTACAGACCACCGTCAACGGTGAGCACCTGCCCGGTGATGTAGTCCCCGTGGGCCACCAGGAACAGGACCACCCTGGCGATCTCCTCGGGTTGCCCGAAGCGGCCCATCGGAATCCTCTCGCGGATCCCGGCCCGGACGTCGTCCGGCATCGCCATGATCATCTCGGTCTCGATGAAGCCGGGCGCAACGCAATTCACGGTGATCCCCTTGCCCGCCAGCTCCAGGGCGGCGGTCTTGGTGAAGCCGATCATGCCGGCCTTGGACGTCGCATAGTTCGCCTGCCCGAAATTGCCGTGCAACCCGACGACCGAGCTGATGTTGACGATCCGGCCGAAGCTCTGCTTGATCATGTGGGGAAGGACGGCCGAGGTGACGTGGAAGACGCTATGCAGGTTGACCTCGATCACCGCGCTCCACTCCTCGGCTGTCATCCGGGCGAGCGTTCGATCGCGGGTGACCCCGGCGTTGTTGACCAGGATGTCGATCGAGCCATAGCGCTCGGCAACCGATGCGATCGCCGGCGCCACCTCAGCCGGATGCTGGACGTTGGCCTGGAGCAGAAAGGCATCGCCGCCGGCGTCCTTGACCTCCTGGACGACTTCAGCGGCGGCGGTCTCGTTCTTCGAGTAGCCGACCGCGACGCGAGCTCCCTCCCGCCCAAATTCGATGGCGATCGCGCGTCCGATGCCCCGGGCGGCGCCGGTCACGACGCAGTTTCTGCCAGTGAGCGCACCCATCGATCGAAACCTCTCAGCGACGTGAACGGGATCACATCGTAGGGCTGGCGTCCAGCAGCAGCAGGTCATCCGAGCGGTGCGGCTTCAGCGATGTACGCCTGGGCCACCACCGTCGAGATCATGTTCATGTGCTCGATGATCTTGCCCGCCATCCGGAGGGCGGCTTCGCGCTCGTCCCGTCTCGACCCGCGAGGCCAATCCGTCCGTCATCCTCCTGGACGAGCCGTCCGAGGGCCTGGCGTCCGTCGTCGTACAGTCACTCGGCGCGCTCGTCCGTCGGTTGAAGGACGAGGGGATCGGCGTCCTGCTCGCGGAGCGGAACCACCGGTTCGCCCTGGCGGTCGCAGATCGCGGCTACAGGGCGACCCGTCGAGGCAATACTGGTCCCCCACTCTGACCAGAGAGTGGACCTGTCCGCAATGCCAGTGTCGTCGCAACATACAGCGCGATGGACGCCTCCGCCTCACGCCTCGACTGGCTCCTGTTCGTCCTGATGGGCTTCATCTGGGGCAGCAGCTACCTGTTCATCAAGATCGGTGTGGAAGCCGGCCTGCCGCCGTTCACGCTGGTGATGCTGCGCCTCCTGTTCGGGGTCGGGCTGCTGGCCGTCGTCGTCGCGGTCGCCCGCGAGCCTCTGCCGCGGGACCCGCGCGTGTACGGTCACCTGGTGGTCATGAGCGTCCTGAACATGGCCCTGCCGTTTTCGCTGATCACCTGGGCGGAGCAGAGCGTCGACTCGACGCTGGCCTCGATCATCGGCGCGGCGATCCCGCTGCTCGTGATCGTGATCGCGGCGATCTTCCTCAAGGGCGAGCCGATCACGGGCAACCGCGTGGCCGGCCTGGCCGTCGGATTCGTCGGCGTAACGATCCTCGTTGGATTCGACCCGGCGGTGCTGACCGGCGGCGACTTCGGCGGGAAGATCGCCCTGATCGTTGCGACCATCTCGTACGCAGCCGGCGGGGTCTACGCCAAGCGTTACATCCACGGCCTGCGGCCGATGATTCCGGCGCTCTTTCAGGTGGGCTTCGCGTTCGTCATCGTGACCGTCCTGGCCTTCACCTTCGAGCGCCCGCTCGAGGTCACGTTCGAGGCGGAGACGGTGCTCGCGGTGGTCTGGCTCGGACTGCTTGGATCAGGCCTCGCCTACCTGATCTACTTCCGGATCCTCGATCGGTGGGGCGCGACCCGGACCTCCACGGTGGCCTACCTGTTGCCGATCTTCGGGATCGCGCTCGGCGCGACCGTCCTGGGCGAGGCCGTGGACGTCAGCCTGCTGCTCGGCGCTGCCTTCGTGCTGGGCGGGATCGCCCTGATCAACCGGCGAGGCGGATCGTCCCTCTCGCTCCGGCGAGGCGAGCCGGCGACGGTCGCTGCGGTCGCTTCGGTCGTCGAGCGAGTGTCATCGTAGTCATGCACGGAGGACCCATGGCAACCTGGGCTGAGTTCGCCGCCGCGGCGCCCGAGATGGCGCTCGCGGGAAGGCAGCTGCTGTATCGAACGGAGACTGGTCAGGCGCTGCTGGGGACGGTTCGAGGCGCGGGCGCACCGCGCATCCATCCAATCTACGTCGCCATTCTCGAGAGCCGGCTGGTCGCCTTCATCCTGAACTCGCCCAAGGCCGCCGACCTCGCCCAGGACGGCCGCTTTGCGCTGCACGCCCACCAGGATCCGAACACGCCGCACGAATTCCTCGTGCGCGGCCACGCCCGGCCGATCGACGACGAGACCGAGCGGACCCCGTTCGCAGCGGCCTGGTATTTCGAGGCGTCCACTGAATACCGGCTGTTCGAGTTCGAGATCGAGCACGCGATCTTCGGGCAGCGGGCCGGGCCGGACGATTGGCCGCCCCGCTACCGTTCATGGCGGAGCACCGCCGGCTGACCGGGGACCGGATACCGCGCCGGGTGACGCGAGGGGCCGCCTGCGAGCCGGTGCCCAGCGGGCGATCACCACGCCGCTGATCGCCACGGCGCCACCGGCGATGGCCAGCGCGGGTGGCACTTCACCAAGCAGCAACCAGCCCAGCACGATCGCGATGGCCGGCGCGAGGTAGGTCATGGAGCCAAGCTGGCCCGCCGTCGTCCGGCCCAGGGCGAAGGCCCAGGTGGTGAAGGCCAACGCCGTCGGAAACAGCCCCAGATAGACGAGCCACGCGATCGCCGATGGCTGGGCGCTGCCGAGTTCGCCGAGGACCTGGGGGCCAAAGGGCAGGCAGAAGACGGCCCCGATCGAGCACGACAACCAGGTCACGGTCAATGCCGGGACCTTGGCCAGCACCGGCTTCTGCAGGGTGACCCCGGTGGCGTATGCCACGGCCGCCACCAGGCACAGGACGATTCCCAGTGTCGCGTCGCCGCTGGCCTGGCTGCCTGAGGTCGCGAGCCCGATCGCGGCCGCGCCGGCGAAGGCGACGACGCAGCCGGCCAGGAGCCGCCGCGGGAAACCCTCACCGAGGAACAGACCGCCCAGGACGGCGATGAGAATGGGGCCAACATTCACCAGCATCGCGGCCGTGCCCGCATCCACCTCTCGCTCCGCGGCATTGAGGGCGAGGTTGTAGATCCCGAACCAGAGCACCCCGCAGGCCAGGATCAAGGGCCACGTGCTGCGCGGCGCCATTGCCGGCCGGCGGATGATGACGACCAGCCCCAGGGCCAGGGAACCGATCAGCAGGCGCCCGAACGCCAACGCTCCGGGAGAGAAATCCGGCGCAACGGCGCGAATCCCGACGAATGCGGACGCCCACAGTCCAACGGTCAGGAGGGCGGCGCCGAGGGCCAGGCCGTCGAGTCGCGTCGCGCGGCTGGCGTCGATCGGCGGTTCGGGCGTGGTTGGGATCACAGCAGTCGTGTCCTCATGCGGCGGGCCGCTAGCGTCGTCACCCCATGGAACCACGGGCCGGCGCCAACCGTTGCGACGCCGCTCCGGCGGCCTCGGCACGAACGGAGCGATGTGCGTACCGTTATGCGGCACATGGACCTGGGACTCGCCGATCGACGATTTCTGGTGGGCGGCGCCAGCCGCGGTCTGGGTGCGGCTGTGGTCCGCGCCCTCAGCGCCGAGGGCGCTCGTGTCGCGGGCGTGTCGAGGGACCCGGCTGCGGCACCCGGGGAGCGCCCGGTCGGGGCCGTCCCGATCGCGGCGGACCTGTCCACGCTGGATGGGCCGGGCGGCGCCGTGCGGGCGGCCGTTGAAGCGTTCGGAGGGCTGGACGGGCTCGTGGTCAATTCCGGCGGCCCGCCCGGCGGCACGTTCGAGGCGGTCGACGAAGCGACCTGGGAACGTGCCATCGCGGGCACCCTCCAGAGCACGATCCGGCTGATCCGCGAGGCGCTCCCGTACCTGCGGGACGGGCGCGACCCCGCAATCGTGATTGTCCTGTCGTCATCGGTCCGCGAGCCGATCCCCGGACTGACCACCTCGAATGTCCTCCGTCCGGGCCTGGTCGGGCTGATCAAGAGCCTGGTCAGCGAGATCGCCCCGATCCGGATCAACGGGGTGGCGCCCGGACGATTCGATACCGAGCGCGTCCGGACGCTGGACGCCACGTGGGCGGCGGAGCAGGGCATCAGTGTCGAGGACTTCGTGACCCAGGCGCGCGCCCGGATCCCGCTAGGGCGCTACGGTGAGCCGGACGAACTCGGGCGAGTCGTGGCGTTCCTGTTGTCGCCGGCGGCGTCGTATCTCGATGGCTTCATCGTGCCGGTCGACGGCGGGCTGATCCGGAGCCTGCCCTGACCCGGGCTGCCACGACCGGGGCGCCATGCCTCAGCCCGAGATCTCGGCCCGTTCCGTGAACAGGGCGGTCACCGCCAGCGATCCGATCAGCCAGGCGATCACGACCAGCAAGGCCGCGTCCGGGTCGAGCCGCGTCGCGAGCTGGCCGCCGCCAAAGCCATCGCCGCTGACCGCCACGACCGCGCTCGCGGCATCGAACGGCAGGTACTGGACGATGTCCGGCACGAAGATGGAGGCGAACTGCTCGGCGAAATAGAGCGCGATCCCGGCCCCGATCCCGGCCAGCTGGCTGCGCGCCAGGGTGGCGATGGCAAAGCCCAGCGCGCCTTCCTCCACCACGGCCAGCCACGCTCGACCGAGCAGCTCCGGGAGTCCTCCCAGGGCGGCGGCATCGCTCAGGCCGGTCGTCGGCACGCCTGCCAGCAGCGCTCCGATGACGGCCGCGCCGACCCCGACCACGAACGCCACGAGCAGCCCGATCCCGATGAGCAGGGTGACGGCGGCGAACAGCGCGAGCTGATAGCGGCTCCGGCTCTCGCCGCGGGCCACCGCCGATTTGAGCGTGCCCCAGTTCCACTCCGAACCGGCCACGGCCGCCCCGTAGATGACCGCGAACAGGCCGCCCAGGCCGAGCAGGAACGAGATGATCAGGGCGTAGGCGCCCGGGAACGTCACCAGCAGCAACGCCGCCTCGCCACCCTCGGCTGCCGACGCCTGACGCGCCGTGGCACCGATCGCGAGGAAGATCAGGACCAGGAGCCCGATGAGCAGGCCGAGGCTGATGAACGAGGCCGGACGGCGGACGAGCTTGCGCAGGCCGGCCCTGAACAGTCTCACGGCCTGCCGCTCCCGTCTCGCCAGGTCGTCGGACCGGGCTCGGCCGGAGGCATGGTCGCGCCGGCCAGCCCGAAGAAGGTCCCTTCACCGCCGGGCTCCTGCCCTCCGCCGGTGAGCGACAGGAAGAGCGATTCCAGATCGCTCCCGGTCTCGAGTCCCGAGGCGTAGATCCCGGCACTGACCAGCGACCGGTTGACCTCGGCGGCTCGATCAGCCTCCACCCGGACCGAGAGCCAGCCGTCGGGGCCGGCCAGGCTGGCAACGCCCTCGTCCGGCGCGAGCCGGCTGAGAACGGCCTTCGCCAATTCGAGCTCAGCTTGAGCCACCCGCACGCGGACGACGCTCTCGCCGAGGAGCAGCTGGTCCATCCGGCCCTCGCGGACCAGGCGACCAGCGGCCATGATCCCGACGACGTCCGCCAGCTGCTGGACCTCGCCCAGGACGTGGCTGGAGATGAACACGGTCTTGCCGGTCGAGGCCAGATGGCGGAGGGTCGCCCTCATGGCCACGATCCCGGCCGGATCCAGGCCGTTGGCCGGTTCGTCCAGCAGCAGCAGGCGCGGGTCGCTGAGCAGGGCCGCCGCGATACCGAGTCGCTGCTTCATGCCCAGCGAGTAGCCCTGGACCTTGTCGCGCGCCCGCTCCACCAGGCCGACCAGCTCGAGCAGCTCCTCGACCCGGCTGCCCGGGACGGGGGCGCCGGCCGCCGCGAGCACGCGCAGGTTCTCCCGGCCGGACAGGTACGGATAGAAGGACGGCGACTCGATCAGTGCCCCGACCTCGAAGAGCCGGCGTCGATCACGCCGTCCGAAGGGCCGGCCGAGTACCTCGATCGTGCCGGCGTCCGGCTTGATCAGGCCGGTCAGCAGCCGCATCGTGGTGGTCTTGCCCGCGCCGTTCGGCCCGAGAAAGCCGTACACGACGCCGGCGGGGACGGACAGGTCCAGCCCCGCCAGCGCGACCCGCGAGCCATAGCGCTTGTGGAGCCCGTGCGTGGCCAGGGCGATGCCGTCGCTCGGGATCGGGTGGGTCACCGGTCAAGTCTAGGTGTAGTTCCCGGGGTTTGTGAGACATGGACGGGGGCCACGTCCTAGCGTCCGGGGATGAACGAGATCCCCGGCAGGAACCGCGCTGAACCGCATCGTCGTCTCCTCCGTCACACCTATCAGG
>JBKKDW010000096.1:0-4016 GCA_046708025.1 Candidatus Limnocylindrales bacterium | reverse complement strand
GCCTCACGGTTCAGACCGTGCCCGATCCGACTCCGCCGACGGTCTCGATCGCCCTGGCGGCCGCGCGTCCATCAACGACCCAACTCACGGTCCCAGTGACGCTGACTGCGACCGATGACCTGTCCGGCGTGACGGAGATGGCGTTGAGCACGGACGGCGTGACGTACGCGGAGTGGCAGCCCTTCCAGCCATCCACGTCGTGGACGTTCACCGCGGGGGACGGTTCGCGAACCCTCTGGGCAAAGGTGAGAAACGGCGTCGGTCTCCCTTCGGCGGCCGCAACCGATTCCGTGATCATCGACACGGCGCCGCCGTCGGTGGTCGCGCTCGATCCGCCGCCGGGTTCGACCGTCGCGGGCCTCCGTCCGAGGTTCACGGTTGCCTTCAACGAGCCGATGGATCCGGCGTCATGGATCGACCTCGGTCTGATCGTGCAGTCTGCGACGGGTGCGCTGGTGCCGGGCGACTACGCCTACGATGCGCCGACTCGCACGGGAAGCTTCACTCCGTCACTCGCCCTTCAGCCGGGCGCCCTGTACATTGTGACCGTTGGCGAAGTGAAGGACGTCGCCGGCAATCGCGTTGTCTCGCCGGGGTCATGGTCGGTCACTCCGCTGACGCCCACCAGCCTGGTCGCCACGGCAAACCCGAAGGTGATCCTTCGCGGCGGGTCGACCCGGCTGGACGTCGACCTCACCGGCGCGCCCCTGCCGGCCACGCTCGAGGTTCTGAGCTCAACGAGCTCTGGAGGATTCGTCCCGCTGACGGCGATCCCGGCCGAGGATGGGAGCACGTCGCTCGCGGTCACGCCCGCCTCAAACACGACCTATCGGATCCGCTACGTCGGGCCATTCGGGGTGGCGTCGGCCCAGGCGGATGTGCCGGTCCTGGTACGACGGTCAGTCGTCCTCGTCGGTCGCAGCAGCAAGGTTGTTTCCACTGACAGTGTGGGCGCGTCGGTCAAGCTCACTGCGGCGGTGGGTCCGGCAGCGGCTGGAGTATCGGTGTCCTTCCGGCTCTATCGTTTCGATGCCGTGCGGCGAGCGTGGATCTACGCCGGAAGTCGAGGACGGAACACAGATGCTGCCGGTCGAGCCACCTACGCCTGGGTGCCGCCCTCCTCAGGTTCCTGGTACTGGCGCGCGGTCGTCGCATCGACGCTCGAATTCGCCAACAACACGAGCCCGGTCTACCGCTGGTCAGTTAGCCGCTGAGTGGCGGTCAGCGGCGTAATCCGCCGTACACCGCACGCGGCGGAAACCTTTACGTCGTTGTAGCCGTCACGGTGCAAGCCTCCGGATAAGTCTGTGTGCAGAGCACCGATCGACAATGTTCTACCCGGGGCGTTAGTGTGACCGTCTGCCGGGCGGCCATAAGGGAGGAACTGATCCCATGACACCACAGTCCCCGCGCTTCTTCGGGTCCCATCGCTTCGGGGCGGTGCTGCTGGCCGCGTTCCTTCTTGTCGGCCTATTGCCGGGAGCGGTCTCCGCGGCTCCGGCCACGAAACTGGTCATCACGCCGGCTGTGCCCGCGTCGCAGACCTCCGGTCAGGTCATCAACGTCACCGTCCAGGCGCAGGACGGTGCGAGCGCGATCGACGCTGGGTTCACCGGGACGGTGATGTTCGTCACCTCGGACGGGGCGGCCACCGTCTCACCGGCCAGCGGATACACGTACACGGCCGGGGATGCAGGGACGAAGACGTTCGCCGTAATCCTCCGGTCTTTTGGGAACCAGACCTTCTCCTTCCAGTCGAGTGGCCTAACCAGCACACCAACGCAGACAGTGAACGTGACAGCTTCGCGCCTCGTCTTCACCGTGACCCCGAGCGGGGGCGCGAGCGGGGCCGTCTGGGCGACACAGCCGGACGTCGCGATCCAAGATGAGACAAGTGCCACTGTAACGACGAGTACAGCGACCATCGCGTTGGCGGTTGGGACCAACCCGAGCGGCGGGGCGCTCACAGGCTGCGCGAACCTCACCGCCGTTGCGGGCGTCGTAAACGTCTCCGGATGCAAGATCGACAAGGCTGGCACCGGCTATACGCTCGTTGCCACCTCGAGCGGTCTTACGAGCGGCACCAGCGGCCCATTCAACATCACCCCGGGTCCTGCCACGAAACTGGCGTTCTCAACGCAGCCTGCGCGCGGCATCCCTGGGGGAGCCCTCGCAGCGCAACCCGTTGTCGAGGTCCAGGACGCCGCGGGCAACCGAGTGACGGGCGACTCGACGACCAATGTCACCTTGGCGCTCTCGGCAGGCGGGACCCTGACCTGCTCTGGCGGACTCGCCAAGCAAGCCGTCAGCGGGCTTGTCACGTTCATCGGATGCTCGATCAACAACGTGGGTGTCGGCTACCAGATCACCGCAACGGCGGGCGGTCTCACCTCCGCCGTCAGCAGCCTGTTCGACGTCTCCGACCGGGTGGTGTTCACGACCCAGCCCAGCACCACATCCAGCGCCGGCATCGCGTTTGCGTCGCAGCCGGTCGTTGAAGTCCGCGCTGGGGCTGCTAGCACCGCGACCCACGACCAAGCCACGGTTGTCACGCTGTCCATCAAAGCCGGCACCGGCGCGGCAGGAGCGACACTGACGTGCACGGGGGGACTGTCCAAGACTGTTGTCAACGGCATCGCCACATTTGCCGGCTGCAAGATCGACAAGATCAGCCCGACTTCACGGGCCAACCCTTACAAGATTGTCGCATCGGCGACAAACCTCACCAGCGCCGAGAGCACCAATGTCGCGATCACGGCCGGTCCTGCCTCGAAGCTCGGCTTCACGGCCCAACCGAACGCCGGGGTGGCCGCACAGGCCTTCCCGATCCAGCCGGTCGTGGCCGTCCAGGACGCCGGTGGCAACACCGTCACCAGCGGCACGAACAGCACCGCGACGGTCACCCTGTCGCTTGGCGCCGGGGCCCCCGTCGGGGCCGTCCTGACCTGCACCGGCGGTCTCTCGAAGGTGGCCGTTGCCGGTGTCGCGACCTTCGCCGGCTGCGCAATCAACGCGGCCGGGACCTACACGCTCGTGGCCACGGCATCGAACCTGGCTGCGGCAACGACGGTGACCTCGGCGACGAGCAACTCGTTCGTGGTGACCGCGCCAGGCGCCACGATCACCCTGACCACGTCCGCCCCGATCCCGCCCGGCGCGCAGAACCCGGTCATCCTGTGGGGCCAGGGGTTCACCCTGACCGTCCAGTTCGGGACCAACGGCGCCGGCAAGACGTTCCAGCTCCAGGGCACCCGTGACCTGCTGACCTGGACCACGATCACGACCCTGACAACGGACGCGAGCGGACGCGCGTCGCTGTTCTACACGCCGGTGACCAACCTGTACTACCGGGCCGTCTTCGCGGGCACTCCGGACCTCGCAGCGGCCAACAGCAACCAGGTTCGGACCGTGGTCCGCCAGCTGGCGCTCCTGCGTCCGACCAACTCCGGCTCGGTGAAGTCGATCGGCCGGAATTCGTCGATCACGTTCACCACCACGGTTCGGCCCGCTCGGCCGGAGCTCGCACTGGCCAAGGTCAGCTTCTACTTCTACCGGTTCAGCTCGGGCGCCTGGCGACTCGTGACCAAGCGTGACGTCTTCATCGACGGTGCCGGGCTGGCTCGCACGACGTTCAAGTTCACGTCATCCGGTCAGTGGTACGTCCGCTCCCAGGCGAACCCCACCACGTATAACGCGAATAGCATCCTGACGCCGGTCGAGCGCTACAGCGTTCGCTGATCCCACAGATCCGAATAGCCTTCGGGGTCCCCTTCTTCAGGGAAGGGGACCCCGTTCTGTCCCGAACAAAGAAGGAGGGTCGCTGATGAGGCTGATTCTCGGACCGGTCGCGGTCGTGCTGCTGATCGCCGGGTTGCTGCCGGCATACGTTCTGGCCGCAACCGGGCCGAAATTCACGGTCGAGCCCGGTGGCGCCAGCGTCGGCACGGTCTGGGCCCAGCAGCCGCAGGTCGCGATCAAGACCGGGAACAACGTCGTCGAGTCGGCGACCGGGACGA
>JBKKDW010000095.1:0-4255 GCA_046708025.1 Candidatus Limnocylindrales bacterium | reverse complement strand
CTTCTGCGTGTCCTTCATTGCGGTTTCCTCCTGTGACGACGGTTATCGCCTCCGGGATTGGTTCCGCACATTCTAGCGGAACGTTCCCGCCAGCGTCACGACACCCGCGACCATTAGCGCCTTAGAGAAGTCGACGAGCGAGCGTCTCACCTGCATAGGATCACCGTTGGGCGAGATCGCGTCCCGGTCAGTCAGTGTGATCTCACCTGAGCGACACCTTCGGTTGGTCGGCCGCCTGGACGTGGCCGACGCGCCAATGTGGAGCGCCCACGAGATCGAGGGCCGTTTCGACGTCACGGACGCGCTTGTGTGGGACGGCCGCGAGCAGGCCGCCGCTCGTCTGGGGGTCGTGGGCGAGTGTGATCAGCTCGGCCGCCACGCCTTCTGCGACAGACAGTGACGCCGACACGAACCGCCGGTTATGGGCGGCACCGCCGGTCTCGACACCGGCCCTCGCGAGTTCCAGCGCGCCGGGGAGCGAGGGCAGGGCCGCCGCCTCGAACGCGAAGAGGGTTCCCGACGCCTGTGCCATTTCGAGGCCGTGCCCGAGCAGGCCGAACCCGGTTACATCGGTCGCCGCGACGACACCAAGCTCGACGAGGACTTCGGATGCAGCTCGATTGAGGGTGCGCATCTCGTCGATGGCGGTCGCCAGGTGTGCCTCGCTCGTCCTGCCCTGGCGATCGCCGCTCACCAGGATCCCCGTCCCGAGTGGCTTGGTCAGGATCAGGACGTCGCCTGGGCGCGCCCCGCCCTTGCGCAGCAGCCGGTCGGGGTGGGCGGCGCCGATGACCGCCAGCCCGTACTTCGGCTCCGGGTCCCGGATCGTGTGGCCGCCGGCCAGCGTCCCGCCGGCCTCGCGGATCTTGGCCGCCGCACCCGCGAAGATCTCAGCCAGGACCTTGACCGGCAGGTCCTCGGGAAACGCCGCGATCGACAGGGCGAAGAGGACTCGGCCACCCATGGCGAAGACGTCTGACAGAGCATTGGCCGCGGCGATTTCGCCGAACGTCCGCGGGTCGTCGACCAGCGGCGGGAAGAAGTCCAGCGTTCCGATGATCGCGAGGTCGTCGCTCACCCGATAGACGGCCGCGTCGTCGGGCGGGGTCAGGCCGGCGATTAGATCGCCCGGCGCGTCGGCATCGGCCTCGGTGCGGAGTCCGGCGAGCGCCTCGGCGAGGAGATCCGCCCCGAGCTTCGCGGCACAGCCGCCGCAGTCGGTCAGCTGCGTGAGGCGATACGGGAGCGATTCGAACGCGGTCATGGCCCGATGATAGGTCGCCCGTGGTGCCGGGCCCCCGTAACCTTCGCCGCCGTCGCGCTACCATCGACCCTGGGAGCGGTCGGGTCCCGGTGGGTCCCCTGGTCTTCAAAACCAGTGGCGCGGCGCTTGGCGCGGCGCGGTGGGTTCGACTCCCACGCGTTCCCGCCATGGAGGACCCATGTCGACGCCCCGTTCGCATCCCCCGAGCGTCGAGCGACTGCTCGCCGCGGTGCGTCCGCGCCTGCACGACCGGCTGGATCCCACGGCGCTCACGGCGGCCGCCCGCGATGTCCTGGCAACCGAGCGAGCGAGGCTCACCGCCGGCGACGAGCCCACCGGGCTTGACGACCTGGCGGCTGCCGTTACGGCCCGACTCGAGGGCTTCGCCGACGTTGCCACCACCGGCCTGATCCCGGTCATCAACGCCACCGGGGTGATCCTCCACACGAACCTGGGCCGGGCGCCATGGCCCGCCGCCGCCATCGAGGCGGCCCGGCGTGCCGCTGCCGGCTACTCGTTGCTCGAGTTTGACCGCGACGCCGGCCATCGCGGCAGGCGATTCCTGGCCGCCGAGGAGCACCTCGTCGCCCTGACCGGCGCGGGGGACGCCACCGTCACCGTCAACAATGCGGCGGCGCTGCTCCTGGCGGTTGGGCTGGCCGGCCGGGGCGGGGTGGCCGTCTCACGCGGGGAGCTGGTCGAGATCGGCGGTGGCGTCCGGATCCCGGAGATCATCCGCCGGGCAGGTGCGCGCCTGATCGAGGTCGGCACGACCAACAGGACCCGCGCTGACGACTTCGAGATGCCGCTGGCCGACCGCCGCGCGACGCTCCTCCTGCGCGTTCACCCCTCGAACTTCACCCAATCGGGCTTCGTCGAATCGCCTGACCCGGTTGCCCTGGCCGAACTGGCTCATCGCCATGGCGCGATCGTGGTCGATGACGTCGGCAGCGGCGCCCTGCTCGACACCGCGGCCTTCGGGCTCGCCCACGAGCCAACGCCCCGGGAACGGCTCGCGGCCGGGGCAGACCTGGTCACCTTCAGCGGCGACAAGCTGGTCGGTGGGCCGCAGGCGGGCCTGATCGCGGGGCGGGCCGACCTGATCGCCCGGATCCGGCTCGATCCGCTGGCCCGGGCCGTTCGCCCTGACAAGGTGACCCTGGCGGCGCTCGCTGCCACGCTCGGGATCTACCGCGCCGGCCGGGCGACGACCGAGATCCCGGTCTGGCGGATGATCGCTGCGAGCCCGGACGCCCTTCGATTGCGAGCGGCTGCCATCCTCGAGATGCTGCCGCCAACGGTTCGCGGTCGGGTCGAAGTCAGGTCGATCACCTCGGCCATTGGCGGCGGGTCGATGCCGGGCGAGACACTCGAGTCGGCCGGGCTGGTGGTCGGCGGGTCGGGATCGGTGGCACTGGCGGCGAGGTTGCGTGGCGGCGAACCCGCCGTCATCGGTCGGGTCGAGGACGGCGCGGTCCGCCTGGACCTGCGCACAGTCGAACCGGCCGATGACGCGGCACTCGCAGGCGCCCTCGCCCGGGCGCTCGCCCGTGCGCCCGCGGCGAACGCGTCGCTCACGGCGAGATCCTGAACCCGCGATGACCGTGGTCGTCGGAACTGCCGGGCACATCGACCACGGCAAGACGGCGCTACTGCGCGCGCTGACCGGCATCGACGCCGACCGCCTGCCCGAGGAGCGGCGCCGCGGCATGACGATCGACGTCGGCTATGCCCATCTCGGCCTGCCGGACGGCTCCGACCTCGACTTCGTCGATGTCCCCGGCCACGATCGACTCGTCGGCAACATGCTGGTGGGTGCCGGTGAGATCGACGCGGCGATGCTGGTCGTGGCCGCGGACGACGGCCCGCGAGCGCAGACCGGGGAGCACCTGGTATTGCTCGATGCGCTCAGCATCCGCTGCGGGATCGCGGTTGTCACGAAGATCGACGTCGTCGATGAGGGTCGGGTCGCCGAGGTGCGCGACGCCGTCCGACGGCTGATCGCCCCGACGACGCTGACCGATTCGCCGGTCTTCGCCGTGTCGGCGCTTGACGGGCAAGGGATCGACGAGCTTCGGGCAGCCCTGGTCGAGCTCCGCGACAGAGTCGTGGCTTCGGGCGGCGCTCGGCCGGGCGGCACGCCCCACTCGCGCCTGGCGATCGACCGGGTCTTCAGGGTCAAGGGACGCGGGATCGTGGCGACCGGCACGCTGCGGGGCGGCCCGCTGGCACATGGCGCGGCGCTCCGAGTCGTCCCAGGCAGCGGCCGCCTCCGGGCGCGCGAGATCCAGGTCCACAACCGGACGGTGGCGTCGGCGGGGCCCGGCCGCACCGCGATCAACCTCGCCGGCGCTGGGGCCGCAACCCTGCGCCGCGGGATGGTCCTGACCGACGATCCCGCGATCGTCGCGAGCGAGCGGCTGCTGGTCCGGCTGGTCAGGGCGTTGCCAGATCGCACGGTCGCCCGAGTCCATCTCGGAACGGCATCCGTCGATGGCGCCGTTGGGCGGGCGGGAATGGATGCCATCGACCTCGAGGCGGGTGCCGTGACGATCCTGCGGCTCGCAGCGCCGATCGCGGTCGCCCCGGGCGATCGCCTGGTCCTGCGTCGAGGGCCGGGTGGGGATCCTCGTGTCGGCGGTGTCGTGGGTGGAGTCGTGCTCGACGTCGCCCCGCCGCGCGGCATCTCACGCCGACGGCAGACGCCCGACCGCGTTCGGCGCCTGGCGGACGCAATTGACGCGGGAGACGCGCCCGCAGCAATGGTGGCTCGCCTGGACCTGCACGGCGCGCTTACGGGCCCAGCTGGTCGCATGGCTCTGGCCGAAGACGTCGCGGACGTGCTCGCGGGCGTCGTCCTGACTGCGCTCACGGCGAGCCTGGCCGGCCCTTCGGATGAGGCCAGCTCGGGAATCAATGCGATTCGAGCGGGAGCCACCCGAGCCCTTCGCCGCCTGGCCACGATCGGGCGCGACGACGCCGCCACGGCCG
>JBKKDW010000094.1:0-6064 GCA_046708025.1 Candidatus Limnocylindrales bacterium | reverse complement strand
GGATCACGCCAGGCTGCTGGGCCCGTTGGGAGCGATCCCCGACCCGGCTGAGCGGACGCTCCTGACCGCGGACCTCGCCGATGACCTGCTGGCACCGCTCGGCAGCGTCGTGACCCCGGCCGGTCTACGCTCGGGCAGGTCTGCCGGCACCGTCACGGTCCATAGCTCGGGCGGTGCGCGCGAGGTGGATCTCGTCCCGGGCGGGCTCGAACTCATGGACCTGGCGCCGGGCGCGACGGCGGTCGCCGAGTTCCAGTTCCGGGACCGGGTCAGACTCGGCGGGCGCGGTCGCCACTTCGCGATCGATGTCACCGGCGGCCTGGGGGGATTGTTGGTCGACCTGCGCGACGTCCCGCTCCGGCTGCCCGATCGGGCCGACCTGCGCGCCGAGCTGCTCGAGACCTGGCAGGCGGCGGTCGGGCGGTGAGCGGGCGCACGAGCGGCATGGGCGCGCACCGGACCCTGGACCCAGGCCCGAGCCGGGACATCCGGATCGTGGCCGCTCGGCCGCTCGTGGTCGCACCCGTCGACGTCGTCTTTCGCCTCCGGCCGGGCGACCGGGCCCTGGTCGCCGCCGGTGATTCGGTCGTGGTCGGGGCGCCGATCGCGGAGCGCTTGCGCGACGCGAGCCTGGACGAGGTCCAGCTTCCTGCGGGCAGCGGGCCGGTGCCGGGCGGACGGTGGTCGGGACCGGCTGACGGGCAGGCCGGCAGGATGCAGGGCGGCGAGTTCGTCTTCAGCTGGCGAGGCCGCTGGCGGGTGGCCAGCGGTGGCCTGACGGATCTGCTCGAGACCCCGCTGGCCGGTATCGTGCGGGAGGCCCGGGCGGGGACGTCAATCACGGTGCGGGCGGCCGGGCGCGGCCTGCGCGGCATCGTTGCCCTCGGCGGACCAACCCGCGGCCGCCTCCACGGCAGCCCCGACGACGAACTTCGAGCGGGCGGGCTGGACGTCAGCGCGGCCGGGGCGATCCTGGTCGTGGGTTCCCGGGTCGATGCCGAGACGCTGACCCGGGCGCGAGCGATGGGGGTTCGGGGCGTGGTCGTGACCGCCCTGTCGAGCAAGGAGCGGCGCGACTTCCTCGCCTCCGAGGCCCGCCAGCGATCCGCCGTGCACCGGCTGCCGCCCTTCGCCGTGCTGATCCTCGACGGCGCGGTTCGACGGCCGGTCAGTGGCGCGATGCTGGCCTTGCTGGCCGCGCTGTCCGGGCACGAAGTGGCCATCGTCACAGACCCGCCGATGCTCGTCTTCGACCTGCCGGCCCTGGCCCTGCCGACGCCACCGCCCGACCTGGTCCGAATCCGCGGCGGAGCGTTCGCCGGTCGCGAGGCGCGGTTCGTGGAGGCGATCGGGGGGCACAGTTTCGGGGCCGGCGTCCAGCTCGAGGCATGTGTCGTGCGCTTTTCGGACGGCAGCAGCGCGGCGGTCCCGTTGGGCGATCTCGAGCGGTTCGTCTGAGGAGGACGTGGAGTCCGGCGGGCGGAACGCCCTTCGGCTACGCTCGATGCCATGTCCGCCCCGCCAGCGCTCGAACGCCGCCTCGTGGCGCCCGACCCAGCCGCCACCGACGCGCTGGGCCTCGCCCTTGCCGGCGCCGCCCAACCGGGCGACCTGATCTGCCTGTGGGGCGAGCTCGGTGCGGGCAAGACCCACCTGGCCAAGTCGTTCGGGGCCGGCCTCGGGGTGACCGACACGATCTGCTCGCCCAGCTTCATCCTGATGGCCGAGTACGCCGGCCGCATACCCTTCTTCCACGTGGACCTGTATCGGCTGGCGGGTGCTGCCGATGCGTTCGGCGGCGGGCTCATCGATGACCGCCAGGCGGCCGGCGTGACGATCGTGGAATGGCCGGACCGGATGGCGTCGGCACTCCCGGCGCAGCGCCTGGATGTCGTGATCCAGGGGGCCGGTGACGAGCCGCGACAGATCACCGTCAAGGCCGGTACGGACGCGTTCCAGCGCTACCTGGACGCGATCCCGTGAGCGACGCTCGTGCCCTGGACGGCGTAATGGGCGGAGCCAGCCGTGACGGGCGCCGGCGCGCGATCCTGGCCATCGACACGGCCACGACCCGGGTCGTGGGCGCAACGGGTTCGCTCGAAGGCCCCGTCGACGGCCTCCCGACCGGGATCGCCGGCTATCGTCACGGCGAGACGCTGCTGCCCACGATCGGCCGGTTCCTGGGCGAGCAGAACATTCGAAAGGCACGCCTCATCGGGATCGTGGTCGGAATTGGCCCCGGCGCGTTCACCGGGCTGCGGGTCGGGATCGCCACGGCGAAGGGCCTGGCGCACGGGTTTGGCCTGCCGATCGTGGGTGTCTCGACCGCCGAGGCCCTCCTCGAGGGTGCCCGTGCAGGTGCCGACGAGGGTGCCCCGGATGGTGACTGCGCGGGCCGGCCGGTGCTGCTCCTGCCCGCCGGGCCGTCGGACCGGATCGTCATCCGGGCGGGCGCACCGCCGGAGCTCCTGCCGGGCGGCACGGAACCGAATCTGGCGGCCGGGGAGTGGCTCATGGCCGTGGACCTCGAGGGTCGCGCGCCGGCCGACGCCCTCGTGCGCGGCGAACGCGCCCGCGACGGCCTCGGGCCGACCCTCCTGCGGCTCGGCGCCGAGCGTCTGGGGATGGGCGATGTCGACGATTTGGCCGGGCTGGTCCCCGAATACGTGACCCTGCCCCGTGGCGTTCCGGCCCTGGCCGGGGAGGTGGCATGGTCGCGCGACCCCCGCTGATGGTCCGGATCGTGCCGATGCGGGTGGCCGACCTGGCGGAGGTCCACGCCATCGAGCGCGCCAGCTTCGATTCGCCGTGGCCGGCCGACGCGTATCGGAGCGAGCTCGAGACCAACCGTCTCGCCCAGTACCTGGTCGTCCACGCCAACGACGAGATCGCCGCGTACGGCGGGATGTGGCTGATGGTCGATGAGGCGCACATCATCACGTTCGCCGTCCATCCGGCCTGGCGCCGCCAGCACATCGGCGAACGGCTGCTCCTCGCCCTGCTGGACATCGCGGTCGACGGAGGCGCCCATGAAGCGACCCTCGAGGTTCGCCTGTCCAACCTGCCCGCCCGGCGGCTGTACGAGAAGTTCGGCTTTCGGCCAGTGGGCCTTCGGCCGCGCTACTACAGCGACAACGGCGAGGACGCCCTGATCCTGACCACCAGCCAACTCCGCGACGCGCCCATGCGCGACCGGATCGCCCGGCTGCGTGCGCAGATCGATGCTGCGCCGGCGCCCGTGCCACCCGGCGACGATGACTGAGGGTGTCGTGGCTGGACCGCTCATCCTGGCCATCGAGTCGTCGTGTGACGAGACGGCCATCGCGGTGATCGAGGGCGGCCGGTTGATCCGGTCCAACGTCGTCGCCTCCCAGGTCGCGCTGCATGCGCCGTCGGGCGGGATCGTCCCCGAGGTCGCGGCCCGGGCCCACCTGCGCTGGATCGTGCCGGTCCTCGATCAGGCGACCGCCGACGCCGGCATCGACTGGCCGGAGATTGGTGCGATCGCCGTCACCCACGGCCCCGGTCTGGCCGGCTCGCTGCTGGTCGGGATCAACTTCGCCAAGGCCCTCGCCTGGGTTCACGACCTGCCGCTGATCGCGGTCAACCACCTCGAAGGCCATGTCTACGCGGCCTGGCTGCGCGATCCGGGCGAGGCCGATCGCCCGGATCCGGTCTTCCCGCTGGTCGCCCTGGTCGTCTCCGGCGGCCACACCTTCCTGGTCGAGATGACCGACCAGTTGACCTATCGACTGCTCGGTTCGACGGTCGACGACGCGGCCGGGGAAGCGTTCGACAAGGTCGGCCGGCTGCTCGGCCTCGATTACCCGGGCGGCCCGGCGATCGCTCGTGCCGCCGAACGGGCGACGGCCCGCGACCGCGTGTTCCCGCGCGCCTGGCTGGGCGACTCGTTCGATTTCAGCTTCTCGGGCCTCAAGACAGCGGCCCGCCGGATCGTCACCGCGGCCCGGGCGGAGGCTGGCCTGGCCGGGGAACCGGACGCGCCCCTGCCTGGGGCGACGGTCGCCGAACTTGCCTGGGGCTTCCAGGACGCCGTCGTGGACGTGCTCACGACCAAGACCATCCGCGCCGCGCGTGCGGCGCGGGCGCGATCGATCGTCCTGGGCGGTGGCGTCGCGGCCAACACCGCGCTGCGCGTGCGGCTGGGCGCGGAGGCGGAAGAGCTGGGCATCCCATTGATCGTGCCGCGCCCGGCCCTGTGCACCGACAACGGGGCGATGATCGGGGCCGCCGGCGCCCGCCGACTGGCGGCGGGGGAGCGCGCCCGGCTGGACCTGGACGCCCGTCCGTCGCTGCCCCTGGCGGCCCGATGAGCGGCGGACCGACCATGCCGCTGCCGCGGCCGCGATCGCGCGTCGATGCCACGGCTGTGCGAGCGACCCTGCGCGCGGCGGGTCTGCGAGCGCGCCACGGCCTGTCGCAGAACTTCCTGGCCGATCCGGACGTGCTCGAGGCGATCCTGGTCGAGGCGGGTCCACGATCTGGTCGGCGGATCCTGGAGATCGGCCCGGGTCTGGGCCTGCTGACCGGCGGCCTGCTCGAGGCGGGCGCCGAGGTGACCGCCGTGGAGCTCGATCGGGGCCTGGCTGCCGTCGTGCGCGAGCGGTTTGCCGAGGCGCTGGCGGCCGGCGACCTGCGCCTGATCGAGGGTGACGCGCTCGACCAGGACCTGGGGCGACTGCTCGAGCCGCCGTACGACGTCGTCGCCAACCTGCCGTACCACATCACGAGCCCGATCCTGCACGCGCTGCTTGGCCACGCCCCACGCCCGGAGCGACTGGTCCTGATGGTCCAGCGCGAGGTGGCCGAGCGGATCGCCGCGCCGCCCGGCAGGATGAGCTACCTGTCCGTCTTCGTCCAGTACCACGCCCGGGTCCGGATCGCGTTGTCTGTCCCGGCCGCCGCCTTCGAGCCCGAACCGTCCGTCGAGTCGGCGGTCATCGTGGTCGAGCCTTACGACGCCGACGATCGCCTGGACCCCGCCGCCGAGGACGAGCTGTGGCGCCTGGTCCAGGCGGCGTTCCGCGAGCGCCGCAAGATGATCCACAACGTGCTCGCCCGCCAGCTCCCGCTCGACGCCGGCCGGGTGATGACGGCGCTCGCGGCCGTCGCGATCGACCCCGACCGCCGCCCGCAGACCCTCGCCGTGGGCGAGTGGCTGGCCCTGCGCGGGGCGCTTGGCCCGATCGGCCCCGATGGCCGCGGCCGGCGCCCGGAGCCATGACCATGGACGCGGCCGACGCGGCCCGCGCACGCGACGACCCGGCTCGGGCCATCGATCTGGCGCAACGTCTCGCCCCGGTGGTCCGCCTCGCGCCGGCGAAGCTCAACCTGACCCTGGCCGTCGTGGGGCGTCGTGACGATGGCTATCACAGCCTGCACTCGGTCTTCGTGCCGCTCGGCCTGGCCGATCGGTTGAGCCTCGCACCAGCTGGCGGCCACGACGACACGCTCCACGTCGCCGGGTTCGACCCCGGCCCGACGGCCGAGAACCTGGTCGTGCGGGCCCTGGTCGCGACACGAACCGCGGTCGGCGGGGGTTGGCCGGATGGGCCCGGACCGGCGCCGGCGCTGGCGGCCCGGCTGGAGAAACGGATCCCGGTGGCCGCCGGGCTGGGCGGCGGTTCCTCGGATGCGGCGGCCGCCCTCGACGGCGCGCTCGAGGCGTGGGGCGCCCAGCTCGACCCCGACGCTCGCTTGTGGCTGGCTGCCCGGCTGGGGTCGGATGTCGCGTTCTTCCTGGCCAGCGGCCCGGCCCTCGTGGAGGGGCGCGGCGAGCGAGTCGTGCCGCTCGGCGGCCTGCACGGCACGCCCGGGATCCTGCTCGTCACGCCGGCGATCGCGGTCTCGACGCCGGATGTGTTTGCCGCCTTCGATGCCATCCGGACCCACGGCGACGAGGCCGTTCGGATGACGTCGACCCACCTTGCCGAAGAGCTGCGCGCCAAGCTGTCCAGCGCCGACCTGGTGGCCCGGGCCGGGGCGATGACAGTCGCCAACGACCTGCTGCCGGCGACCGCGCTGGTGGTCCCCGCCCTGGTGC
>JBKKDW010000093.1:0-5172 GCA_046708025.1 Candidatus Limnocylindrales bacterium | reverse complement strand
CGCCGATCGCCGACGTGGTCGCGATCCGGCCGCTGCGCTGCCTGGTCCTGGCCGGGCCGCGGGTGGAAGCCTTCCTGGTGGACCATCCGAGAGTCATGTACCGGATGCTCCAGGTCCAGGCTCGCCGGTTGCGGGCGGCGAACCGATGGCGGAGCTGAGCGCGCCATTCCCGCCGGGAACGTATCCGGTCGTCGTCATCGGCAGCGGCCCCGGCGCGATCCAGGTCTCGTACTCGTTGCGACACCTGGGTGTGGACCATGCGGTGATCTCGGCCGATCCGGCGCCGGGCGGCATGTTCCGCCGCTGGCCGTTCCTCCAGCGGCTGCTGTCGTGGACCAAGCCCCACGCCCCGGTCGACGTCGGGACTCGCGCCTATGAGCGCTACGACTGGAACAGCCTGCTCGGCGAGGAACCGGGAACCCGGGCCCTGCAGCCGGGGTTGATGGATGGCAGTTCGTACTTTCCGTCACGACCGGAGATGGAGGCCAATCTCGTGGCCTTCGTCGACCGGACGGGGCTGGCCATCCGCTACAACTGCCGCTGGACGAGCACGAGCCGGGAAACAGGCCCGGAGGGCGATGTGTTCGCGGTCGAAACGACCGACGGGACCTATCGCTGCCGGGTGCTGGTGGTTGCGGTCGGGGTGGCCGAGCCGCACACCCCGCCCGGACCCGGGATGGAGCTGACCCATCACTACGCCGATGTCCGGCCGGTCGCGTCCTATGCCGGTCGTCGGGTGTTCATCGTCGGCAAGCAGAATTCCGGGTTCGAGCTGGCGACCGGCCTCCTGCCGTGGGCTCGCCAGCTTGTCCTCGCCTCGCCCTCTTCGACCCGCCTGTCGGTCGACACGCGCTCGCTGGTGGGCGTCCGCGCGCGCTACGTTCAGCCGTATGAGGACCACGTGCTCGGAGGCGGCGTCAGCGTCCTCGACGCCGCGATCGACCGGATCGAACGAGGCGCTGGCGGCGAGCTCGTGGTGTACGTGCGGCGCACCGACGGCGGCGCGGACCTCGCGATCGAGGTCGACGACGTGATTTCTGCGACCGGCTTCGTGACCCCGCTGGTCGACCTGCCGGCGCTCGGGGTGGCCACGTTCGGACCGAGCGTGCTGCCCGCCCAGACGCCCTGGTGGGAGAGCGTGAGCGTGCCCGGCATCTTCTTTGCGGGCACGATCGGCCAGGGCGCAAAGGGCCTCCGAAAGCACGGCATACCCGCCAATTCGGGCGCCGTCCACGGGGCGCGCTACAACGCCCGGGTCCTTGCCGGGTATCTCGCCCGAACGCGCTTCGGGTTCGAGCCTGAACGCCCGCGTATGGCGCCCGAGGCGGTCTCCAGCTTTCTGGCGACCGAGCTGGCCGAGGCACCCGAGCTGTTCCACCAGCGCGGCTACCTGGCCCGGGTGCTGACCGCCGATGGCTCGGGCGGCCTGCGCGATGACGGGATCCAGCCGCTGGCCCATGTCCTTGATGCGGAAGGGCCCGACGCCATCATCACCAGCCTCGAGGCAGACGGCTCAGGTGCGATCTTCCCCGTGATCTACAGCCGCCTCGGTGGGCGGGTCGTGGAGCGCGCGATCGATCCTGATCCATTGTTGCGATTCGACACGAACGACACCCGACTGGCGATCGCCGATCTTGCGACCGGTATCGCGTCCGGCTAGGCGATGGCGGCCGCGCCCGCGTTCGAGGGCCAGCCTGTTCATCTCGCGGATGAGGATTCGGTGAACCGCCCGGCCTTCGCCGAGATCCTCGAACGCGTCATGCCCAAAGTCTAGGCGGGCGACCTCAGAAGGCTGCCGCGACGCCCGGCTCCGTCCATGGAGTCGGTCCGTGTCCATTGACCCAGTAGCTGCCCGTTCCAACCAGCCAGGCTCGGCCGCGACCGGTCGCGCTGAAGCGCATCGCGTCACTCTCGATCGTTGTCGCGAGGGTGCGTCCGGCGATCCAGTACTGTCCGGTCGAGTCCCCGAAGCGATAGACCACGGTTCCATCGGACAGGCGCGTCTTCGACGTCCAGCCCGTCACTCGAACGATGGATGCCCGGTCGATCCCGCGGACACGCAGCGTGCCGCCGTCGAGCGAGCCGGCCAGGACGTAGCTTCCGGCCAGACGGGCCTGCCCGTCGCCCGTGGCCGCCAGTACACCGGTGCCGGCAACGGTCGGTTCGGGCGGCGCGGTAGCCGGCTCGTCAGCTGCGGAGACGCCCGACGCTCCGAACAAGCTCGCGACCAGGATGGCGGGGATGAGGGTGGCCCGAAAACGGGCAGAACCGAAGGACATGGCGCAGCTCCCGTGCGTGTCGTGGCGAATCGACCCGGCGGGTCAACGGCCTCGTCAGGAGCACGGTCGCGGCGCCAGATCAGCGCCGCCCTGTCCGGATGCAAACCGGATGTCAGCGCATCCCGCGCTGTTCTTACGTAGCCTGGCTCGCGTCGGTTGCGCCGTTGGCAGCGCGGTAGAGGAGTGCGGCAAGGACCGCCCCGATGACCGGCGCCACGAGGTAGATCCACAGCGTGGACAGGTCGCCGCCCAGCAGGGCGGGGCCGATGCTGCGGGCCGGGTTGACCGACGCGCCGGTGAACGGCACGGCGGCCAGGTGGACGGCCACGAGGCTCAACGGGATGGCCAGGGCCGCGTGCGTCGCGGCATGGAGGGTCGCCGTCAGGATGACGAGCAGGAAGATCACGGTCAGGACGATCTCCAGGGCGAGGGCCTGGATATCGCTGAAGCCGGACCCCGGAGCGGTGATCGTGGCCGCCACGGCCGCCTGGTTCCAGAGCACCAGGATGAGCCCGGACGCGCCGATCGCGCCGATCACCTGGCTGACGATGTAGCCGACGGCATCGGTCGGTGTCGTTCGGCCGTCAAGGACCATGGCGATCGTCACGGCCGGATTGAAGTGGCCGCCGGAGATGTGGCCGAACGCGAAGATGGCGGCCAGCAGCCCGAACCCGAACCCGAGCGGCACGACGACGAGCAGCGGTGCTGCGCCACCGAGCGCTCCGACCGCCTGGACGCTGGACATGCCGATCACGAAAAACAGGAAGGTGCCGAGCAGTTCGGCCAGGTAGCGACGAGCGTTCATGATCCCTCCGGCTGCGACCCTGGGCTGGGTGCGGACACGATACCGAGGGTGGCCCGTGCCGCGCGAATCAGGAGCGCGTCCCGCCAGGCCCGGCAGAGCACCTCGACAAGCTCGAGCCGGTCGACGGCCTGGGCCGGCTCGCTCCCGATCGCGATCGCTCCATGGCGCTCGAGCAGGACGGCCGTTGGCAGCGGCTCGGGCGGCTCGCCCAGGGCGGCAGCGATGCGGCCGGCCAGTTCGTCACTGCCGGGCACCCCGAGCGCGACGAACGGCAGCCGAGGCAGGAGCACGGACGTTTCGGGGAGCGCGGCCGGGTCCGGTATCTCGCCAGCGAGGGTGAGCCCCATCGACGCCGGGAGATGGGCGTGGGCGACCGCGGCGACCTCCAGCCGCGCGGCGTGGATCGCCAGGTGGATGGCCAGGTCGGAGGTTGGTGCAAGTCCGCTTCGCGACCGATCCCCGCGACCAGGATGATCGAGCCACACGACGACCAGGTCGTCCGGCTCCAGCTCGTCCTTGCGCCGGCCCGTCGGCGTGACCAGCAGCCGATCGGCATCGAGCCGGACGGACAGGTTGCCCTCACCGGCCGAGACGAGACCGCGAGCACCCAGCCGGCGGCCGGCCCGGATCAGCTCGTCCGCGGCGCTCGAGAAGGTGCCCGGTTCCACTTGCCAATCCTACGTCGGGTCGAGCACGACCTCGACCGCGATCCCGCAGGCAGCGCAGGCCAGTTCAGCGAGGCTCGTCGCATCCAGTTCCGCGGGTTCGGTGCACCATGGACATTCGATGGAGATCATGTGCGCTGCTCCTATGCTGATCACCGGGTTCCATCCGGGTTCGATTGGCCCAACCCTGGCCGTCCGTTGTGACAGCTAGCGTGTCAATGGCCGCGATCGAGCTCGATGGGATCGTCAAGACGTACGGTCGGACGACGGCGCTCGACGGGCTCAGCCTGCGCGTCTGCCACGGTGAACTGGTTGGCCTGCTCGGGCCAAACGGGGCTGGCAAGACGACGACCATCAAGCTGCTGCTTGGCCTGACCCGTCCCACGAGCGGCGCAGGGCGTGTCCTCGGGGCCCCACTCGGCGACCGAGCGGCCAGAACCCGGATCGGCTACCTGCCCGAGCTGTTCCGCTACCAGCCGTGGCTCCGGGCTCGAGAGGTCCTCGCCCTGCATACCGAGCTGGCCCGCCTGCCGCAGGCCGTCCGCCGCAGCGCGATCGACGATGCGCTCGCCTGGGTCGGGCTGGTCGATCGGGCCGACGATCCGGTCAGCGGCTTTTCCAAGGGGATGCAGCAGCGCCTGGGTCTCGGTGTCGCGCTGCTCGGCCAGCCCGAGCTGATCCTGCTCGACGAGCCAACCGCGGCGCTCGACCCGGTCGGCCGCAGCGATGTCCGCTCGATCGTCCGTGCGGCCCGCGACCGGGGAGTGACGGTCATCCTCAACTCCCACCTCCTGAGCGAGGTGGAGCAGGTGTGCGAGCGCGTCGTCATCCTGCACCAGGGTCGGGTGGTCGCGTCCGGGCCGCTCGACGAGGTCGTCGCCGTCGGCGGTGTCCGCCTCCAGGTCAGCGATCTCGACGGGAACGGTTTCAAGGTCCTCGCGGCGTTCGGCCCGGTCAGGGTCGACGGGACGTGGTTGACCATCCGGCCGCTGGAGCCCTGGCGCATCCCGGACCTGGTCGCGGCGATCGTCGCCGCTGGCGGCCGGGTCCATGCCGTGGAACCGGGCCGCGGCTCGCTCGAAGCGCGCTTCCTCGAGCTCGTCGCGCCGCAGGTGGAGCCATGATTGTCATCGCCCGGCTGACCGTTCACGAGCTCATCCGGCGTCGTGTCGTGTGGGTCCTCGCCGCCCTCTCGATCGCGTCAGTGGCGCTTGTTGGCTGGGGTCTCGAGCGACTGGTGACCCTCGCCCGCGAAGACGGCGTCAACGAGCTCCAGATCCGGATCGGCGTCTCGCAGGTACTCATCCTCGTCGCTTTCATGTTCAGTTTCGTGCTGGCCATGACCGCGGCGTTCGTCGGGGCGCCGGCGATCGGCGGCGACCTCGAGTCGGGTGTCGCCCTGGCGATCCTGGCCAGGCCGATC
>JBKKDW010000092.1:0-3842 GCA_046708025.1 Candidatus Limnocylindrales bacterium | reverse complement strand
GATCGCTCCCAGCACGAGGTTGATGTACGAGCCGATCGCGAGATAGACGATCAGCCACGCGCCGAACACCCCGATTCGACGGGGATCGACGGTCATGGCCAACCGCGGCCAGGGAAGTGCTCGGATGAGGGCTGGGACGGCGACGGTCATGGACCCGTCTGCTCGGCAAAGACTGCTTGGGACCCAACCACGAGCCTGAGGAGGGTCATCCCATTGCCTTCAGTGACATCGGCCATGCCGTTCAGGTTAGCCAGCGCGCACTGGTGGACCAAGGATCCAATCGTACGCCAGGACACGATTACCGGTGGCCGCTACCTTGACCGCGCACTCCGCGGCTAGCGGGTTCAGTGAGCGCGGCCGATGCTCTCCTGCCTGCCGACCCTTATGAGTTCGAGCGACGCAGGATGACTGCATGAGACAAACCGACCGGCAGGCGGGTTCGCCTCACGAGCCCCCGCTCGAGAGCAAACAGTCTCGACAGGGCCTGGTTGATCGGCCAGGCCGGGAGGCGCTCCTGGTTTCCGATGTCGAAACCGAGGAACTTCTCCGCGAGCCGAGCTGCGAACGCCACAGGCGCGAGCACCGTGTTGAAGGCTCCCTCGTAGATGACGTCTGCGTCCTGGCGCCGGCAGAGTTCCAGCAGCTGGCCGACCGCGTAGCGTCGAACGTGGCTCAGGCGGCGATCGTGGGATCCCCAGATGAACGGATGCGTCGGCACGGTGATCAGGACATGGCCGCCGGGCCTGGACAAGCGGACGAGCGCTTCGAGCGCCCCGGCATCGTCCTGAATGTGCTCGAGGATGTCGAGAGCTGCGACGAGGTCGAAGGTACCCTCGGGAAATGGCAGCATGTGCGGGAGCTCGCCCGACTCGACCGCCATGTCTGGGTGCCGTGAGCGGGCAATCCCCGCGCCCGCTGGGCTGGGCTCGAACGCCGAGACGATCCCACGGCGCTGCAGGGAGGAGAGGTTGCCGCCGGTCCCACAGCCCGCTTCCAGGACAGTGGCTCCGGGCGGCAAATCAATCCGATCCAGGAGCCCGTCGATCACGGCTCGACGGCCGACGAACCACCAGTGTTGGGCTTCGTGCGAGGCCATCAGCTCAAAGGCAGCGACGTTCATACAAACCCCTTCCCTTGAGCGCCACTGAAGCGCGCATCGATACCTTCACTCCCGACGTTCGGCCGCCGACGTCGGGCTCGGCGGCGGATCTGCAGAAGGTCGACCAGCA
Organism: Candidatus Limnocylindrales bacterium; assembly: GCA_046708025.1. Lineage (GTDB taxonomy): Bacteria > Chloroflexota > Limnocylindria > Limnocylindrales > CSP1-4 > SPCO01. Next base: position 2,613 of record JBKKDW010000092.1, on the reverse strand, counting down.
TTCGCGCCGGATCGCGGAGCGGTTGGACGCGACTATCCGGCGAGTCCCACCACTCGACCGGGACCTCCGCGATGCTGTGGCCGAGGGACCGAGCGACGACGAGCGCCTCGACATCGAACGCGAACCCGCGCGTCGTGAGGAGGCCAAAGATCTCACGTCCGTCGACGCCGCTGAACAGCTTGAAGCCGCACTGGGTGTCATGCAGTCCGGGCAGGACCAGCGCCTGTACCAGGCGATTGAACGCTTGCCCCATCAGGCGGCGTCGCCACGGCTGAGGCGCCTCGACCCTTGAGCCGTGGACCGCGCGGGAGCCGATAGCGACGGCGCTTCCGCCGTCAACCGCTTCAAGCAGTCGATCGTATTCTTCGATCGGGGTCGAAAGGTCCGCGTCGGTCACGAGGACGTACGTCCCGGCGGAAGCGAGCACCCCCGCCTTGACCGCGGCGCCCTTGCCCGAATTGCGATCGAGTCGGAGGACCTTCACCGGAGGTCCGTACCTCGCCGCGACGGCCGCCGTTGCATCGGTGGAGCCGTCGTCGACGACGACGATCTCGATCTTCTCCGGGCGTTCCGACGCCCATACCATCAAGCGCTCGAGTGTCGCCGGGAGCCGGCGCTCCTCGTTGTAGGCGGGGATGACGATCGTGAGGTCCACGCTTCCCGCCGCCTGCGCAGGCTGCACCAGGCGCAGGGATTCTCTGGCGGTCTCGTAGTCGCGGAGGGCGTCGACCATCAGGCGCGCCCCGCTGTCGCCGTGTCAGCCGGCGCGCGATCGACGTCAAGGCCGTGGGTGGTCTTCTCCCAGAAGGAGGGCGCACTGACGAGCTGAACGAGCGCTTTGATCGCCGCGACCGACATCATCAGCCAGTAGACCGGCACGAGGATCGAAGCGAGGACGAGGTCCGGACGCCCGGTCGAGCGGGCGCTCACCATGGCGCCGTATACGAACAGGAAGTTCCCGGCGACGAGGCACAGCATGCTGGCGTAGTAGAGCCAGGCGGGGAACAGCGCGTGGACGAACTCGGGCTTGGCCAGGAACCAGATGGCTGTCAGGACCCAGAAAACTGGATTCAGAAGCGCCATCAGCGGCGTGCCGCCGACGAAGAGGTTGAAGCCGACGAAACCGCGAGGGCCCAGCTCGCGCCAGAGGCGGCGCGGATCGCGGAGGTGGACGAGCCACGTCTGAAGGTAACCCTTGTACCACCGGGACCGCTGCTTCACCCAGTTGAGAAAGTCGCTGTTGGCCTCCTCGAGCGTGATCGAGTCGAGCACGCCCGTCCGGTACCCCTGCCGATGGAGCCGGATGCCGAGGTCGGCATCCTCCGTGACGTTGTACGGGTCCCACCCGCCGACCTTGTCGAGGGCCTCCTTTCGGAGGTGATTGGAGGTCCCCCCGAGCGGGACGGGAGCGCCCTGCCGGGCGAGGGCCGGCAGGAACTGACCGAACCACATCGCGTACTCGGCGGTGAACCAGCGCGTGATGAGGTTCTGGCCCGCGTTGTGGTACGACAGCTTCGCTTGGAGGCAGGCGAGATCCGGCCGGCGCCCGAAGGCCACGACGGCCCGGCGAAGCTGCAGCGGCTCGGGGCGATCCTCCGCGTCGAAGATCGTCACGAAGCGTCCCTTCGCGCGAGCGAGCCCGACGACACAGGCCTTGGGCTTGGTTCGTGGGCCCGTCGGCGGGACGCGAACGATCTCGACCTGGGGGCCGGGATGCGCCGCGATCGCAGCCTCATACGTGTCCGGGTCGTCCTGCTCGAGCAACAGCTTGATGTCGAGCTTGTGTCGCGGGTAATCCAGCTCGGCGAGGGCCGACAACAGGCGCTCGATCACCTCCGGTTCCCGGTAGGCCGGGACCAGCACCGTGTAGATCGGGAGCCGTGAGGCGGGGATCGCGCGCGCGTCGTCGTCGTCGATCGACACCAGGTCTGCATGGTCGAGCGCCAGGGCAAAGATCCGGATGCGCTGGACGAAGACCGCGAGGTAGACTGCCGTGGCGGCGGCGATCGCCGCGATGAGCGTGCTCAGCGGCGCCAGGATCATGAAAGATCCGATTACCACGCCCGCGAGCAGGAAGGTCCGACGCTGGGCTCGCGTCAACGTCGTCGAGGCGGACATCCCGGGGGGAACGAAGCCCGCGCCATCCGACTTCGCGATGACGACGCGAGGTCCGGGCTGCCCACCGCACGTCGCGCAGACCTGCTTCCGGCCGCGAGGTCGATGGCTGCACCGACGCATAGGGCTCGCCGCAATCCCCTCCTCAAGGGGCGCGTTCGGGGCTGAGATCGGCGGCAGCACGTGGCGACCTTCAGTGCCGCTTGAATGACGGGTTCCGGCGGACGGTCAGGAGCAGTGCGCCCCCAACGACCGCGATGGTTGTCAGTGGCAACAGGATCGCGAGAGGGGATTCCGGCACCACCGGGGGCGGTCCGCCGATGCATCCGCTCCTCCAGAGGGCCTGCCCTTCAGCGCCCCAGTTCAGCCCGGGGTACGAGCCACCGTCGTTGTGGTCAGTGCCCGGCCAGCTGTATGGCGGGATGATGTCGCCCCACTGGTCGCCGTTGTGCGGCGGGGGCGGCGGGCTCGCAAGGTTGAATACCGGACCGAGATGGC
>JBKKDW010000091.1:0-18631 GCA_046708025.1 Candidatus Limnocylindrales bacterium | reverse complement strand
TTCACGACGGAACTTCTCTAGCTGAAAGGCGCTGACTAACGCGGCGTGAAGCGGGAATTGCTGCCCCGGCCCGAGCTAGCCGGCGGTTGGTCGAGGATAAACCTTACCCTTGACGTGGTACTCCGCCTTCTCCTTGCCGCCGCCGATGAACTCGTTGCTCGCTACGAACGTCGTGCCGTTCTTGCCACTGGCGAGGCCGCGCATCCCCGGATCGCGCGTGAGGTGACCCGTGAGGAGGACCCTATTCACGGTCCTATCTCCTTCCCGGTCGGTCGGTTGCACCGAACTCGACCCTGCGTCTCCGGCGGGATGACGGGACCACGCTAGCAAGCGGCGCTCTACCGGCACGTATCGATCGCTTACGTCGCGTCAAACCACGGACGCGCGACACGGAGTGGCCGCCAGAACCGTGATGGAGTTGATATACGTCGGGGCTACGCCGTTGCCGGGGCTCGCGCGATTTACCCCCACGGTGATCGCGATCGACCGATGACCAACGAGCTCGCTCCAACTGTCGCCCTCGGGCTTGGCGCCTCGCTGCTGGTGTTCGAGCTGTTCGCGGCGCTCGCCTCGTTGCTCGAGGCGAGCGGTACCGGGCGATCGGCGCGGGCCTGGTCGGCACCGCGCCCACGCAACCCGTGGCCGGTTCGGTTCGCGCCGCGAGTCGCGATTCGCGCGCACCTGGCGGTGACGCGGGACCCGATCAACGCGCTGCGCCGCCAGTATCCATCGCTTCGGTCACCTGCCCATGGTCGCGAACTGCGCGCCACCATTCGGCGCCGCCATCGACAACCGTCATGGTCGGCACCGCCGGGACTCGTGCCCGAGTGGACGCCGGACCACCTCGTGCCGGACGTCGGCCAAACGGCAAGCGCCACTGTGGGTCGACAGCCACCACTGGCCAGCCCGGTCGCGCTCTCCGCCTGATTGGAGCGCACCCGGGTCACGGCCTCGGCCCGGCCACTCGACCCCAGGCGGCCGGCGATCGGTCGGCCCTGCTATACTCCGGCCTCCTCGAACGAGCGGGCGAGCCCCGCGAAGCAGGAGGTCAGCGATCGCGCTTGCAGGGCGCATCGGCCGTCCGGTGAGGCGACCGAGCGACCAGACGACGACGATCCGCCGAACCGTCGGCGGCGCGACGCGGGAGCAGTCTACCCGGGTCCCAGGCCCCCAGGCCAGGGCCCTTTTTTTGTGGGCGCGCCCAGCCGGCACTCAGGATGGGACCGCCTAGTGCCGGCCACGGTGATCGTCGGTCTCCAGTGGGGCGACGAAGGCAAAGGCAAGATGACCGACTTCCTGGCCGAACAGGTGGCCATGGTCGTCCGCTACCAGGGTGGCGACAACGCCGGCCATACCGTGGTCAAGGGCGACGAAGTCTTCAAGTTGCGCCTGACCCCATCGGGCGTGCTCTACCCACACATCACCTCGGTCATCGGCAATGGCGTGGTGGTCAACCCGCTGACCCTGATCGAGGAGCTGGACATGCTCGCCTCGCGCGGCATCGACGTGGCCCGCGTGCGAGTCAGCCGCAGCGCGCACGTGATCATGCCGTACCACGTGGCCCTCGACGTCGGGAACGAAGCCCGCCTGGGCGAGGCCAGGGTGGGCACGACCGGTCGCGGTATCGGACCAACCTATGGCGACCGGGCCTGGCGGATCGGCCTGCGCATGGAGGACCTCCTCGACCCCCCGGTCCTGCGCGAGCGCATCGCCCGCGCACTGCCGGACAAGAACCTGCTGCTGGACGGGATGGGCGGGCCGCAGTTCGAGGTTGAGCCGCTGGTCGCCCTGGCGGCCGCCTGGGGTGAGCGGCTGCGCCCGCACCTGGATGACACGACCTGGCTGGTCCAGGGTGCCCTCGCCCGAGGCGAGCATGTGCTGCTGGAAGGCGCCCAGGGCACGCTCCTGGACCTCGACCATGGGAGCTACCCGTTCGTGACGTCGTCGAATCCTGTGGCCGGCGGGGCCTGCACCGGCGGCGGGATCGGACCGCTCCAGGTCGACGAAGTGATCGGGGTAATCAAGGCGTACTCGACCCGGGTCGGTTCGGGGCCGTATCCCACCGAGCTGCACGACGAGATCGGGGCCGGGATTGCCGAGCGCGGCCGCGAGTTTGGAACCGTCACCGGCCGCCCGCGCCGGGTGGGCTGGTTCGACGCGGTGCCGCTGCGCTACGCGGTCGCTGTCAACAGCGTCAGCTCGATCACGCTCAACAAGCTCGACATCCTGTCGGGCATCGAGACCATCCGGCTGTGCATCGCCTACCAGCTCGACGGCCAGCGGGTCACGAGCTGGCCATCCAGCGGCGCTTCGCTGTCGCGGGCGACGCCGGTCTACGAGGACTTCCCGGGCTGGATCGAGCCGCTCCACGACGTCCGATCGCTGGCCGACCTGCCGGAGAACGCTCGTCGCTACGTCAGCGCGATCGAGGCGCATGCCGGTGTCCCGATCATCTTCGTATCGGTCGGGCCGGAGCGGACGCAGACCATCGAACGGGCCTGGCGTCCGATGCGCCGGCGGGCGGGACTGCCCGGATGAACCTCCTGGCGCCGACCCGCACCCTGATCGTCGGGAGTGGCGGCCGCGAGCACGCCCTGGCCTGGAAGCTTGCCTCGGAGCCGGGCGGCAACGAGGTGATCGTCGCGCCCGGCAGCGACGCGATCGCCGCCGAGCCGCGGGTCCGCTGCCTGCCCGGCCTGGATCCGCTGGATCCGGCGGCGATCGTCGCGGCGGCACGTCGCGAAGCCGTGGAATTGGTGGTCATCGGTCCGGAAGGCTCGCTCGCGGCGGGGGTCGCGGACGCGTTGCGAATGGACGGGGTCGCGGTCTTCGGACCGTCCGCGGCGGCTGCGCGGATCGAGTCGAGCAAGGCCTTCTGCCACGAGATCGCTGCGGCGGCAGGGGTCCGGATGGCCCCGGCGGCGGTGTTCCACGACCGGTCGGCCGCTCGGGCCTACGCTGCCGACGCGGCCTCGGCGGGCGGGGGCGGCCTGGTGGTCAAGGCGGATGGGCTGGCCGCCGGCAAGGGCGTCACCGTCTGCGATTCGCTGGATCGGGCGCTCCATGCGATCGACGAGTTGTTCCTGGGCCGCCCGGGCCGCCCCGACCCTGCGCCGGGCTTCGCCGCTCGTCCGGTCGTCGTTATCGAGGCAAGGCTGGTGGGGCGCGAGGCCAGCGTCATCGCCGTGTGCGACGGACACGACGCGATCGCCCTGCCGTCCGCCCGTGATCACAAGCGCCTGCTCGATGGCGACGCCGGGCCGAACACCGGCGGGATGGGCGCCTACAGTCCGCTTCCCGATCTGCCCGACGACGAGGCCGAGCGGCTTCTCGACGCCTTCCACCGACCGATCCTGGCCGAGCTGGCTCGGCGCGGTACGCCCTTCCGCGGAGCCCTGTACGCCGGCCTGATGCTGACCGCCGACGGGCCCGTCCTGCTCGAGTGCAACGCTCGCTTCGGCGACCCCGAGACCCAGGCAATCCTGCCCCGCCTGGCGGTGGCAATGGGTCCCTGGCTGCTGGCGGCTGCCCGCGGCCAGCTCCGGGCGGCGATCACGAGATCCCGCCTGACCGGCTCCCGCCTCCCGACGTTGCCCGGAGCGGCCGTGGCCATCGTCCTGGCGGCATCCGGCTATCCGGATCGCCCGCGAACCGGCGATCCGATCGACGGGCTCGATGAAGCGGCCGTGACCGGTGCCCTGATCTTCCATGCCGGGACTACGCGGGATCCGGATGGGACCGTACGGACGGCCGGCGGTCGGGTGCTGTCGGTGGTTGGTCGAGGCGCCGATCTGGCCGGGGCACGCGACGCCGCGACTGCCGCTGGCGATCGGATCCATGCGCCCGGGCTGCAACGGCGCCACGACATCGCTCGCCCGTCCGTTGCCTCCCCGGTTGGGGCAGGCCGGTGAGGGCAGCGCGTTGATCCGGCGCTACACGCTCCCGGAGATGGGCGCGATCTGGTCCGAGGCGGCCCGGTTCGAGGCGATGCTGCGGGTGGAGCTGGCGGTCGCCCGCGTGCAGGCGACCCGCGGGCTCATTCCCGCCGACGCCCTGGCTGCCCTCGAGTCGCGCTCGCGGGTCGACGTGGAGCGGATCGTCGAGATCGAACGGACGACCGACCACGACGTCATCGCCTTCGTCAGCCAGGTCGCCGAAACGGTCGGGCCAGAGGGCCGCTTCCTCCATCTGGGCCTGACCAGCAGCGATGTCGTCGACACCGCCCTGGCCCTCCAGCTGCGAGCGGCCGGTGAGCACCTGGTGGCCGACGCCGACCGCCTGCTCGACGCGATCGTGGTCCGGGCCCGCGCGACGGCGGAAACGCTGATGATGGGCCGCACCCATTCGGTCCACGCTGAACCGACCACCCTGGGCGTGAAGCTGGCGGGCTGGGCGTTCGAGGTCGATCGTGGCCGGACCCGCCTGGCCCGGGCGGTCGACGAGATCGGGACCGGCAAGATCTCGGGGCCGGTCGGGACCTACAGCCACCTTCCGCCGGACGTCGAGGCCGATGTCCTGGCCGCACTCGGCCTCCATGCCGACCCGGTCAGCAGCCAGATCGTCCAGCGCGATCGCCATGCCGCGTTGCTTGCCGCGGTGGCCATCCTCGGCGGCTCGCTGGAGCGCTTCGCGACCGAAGTCCGCAACCTCCAGCACACCGAGATCGGCGAGCTCCAGGAACCGTTCAAGGCCGGCCAGAAGGGCTCGTCGGCGATGCCGCACAAGCGCAACCCGATCCTGTCCGAGCGAATCTCGGGCCTGGCCCGGCTGCTCCGCGGCTATGCCCACACGGCGTTCGAGAATCAGCCACTCTGGCACGAGCGCGACATCAGCCACAGCAGCGCGGAGCGCGTGATCCTGCCCGACGCGACGATCGTGCTCGACTACATGCTGGTACGCATGACCGGGCTGATCGAGGGACTCGTTGTCCGGCCCGACCGGATGCGCGAGAACATCGAGCTCGGGCTCGGGCTCCATGCCTCGTCGCGCGTCCTGAGCGTCTTGATCGAGAGCGGGCTGGGCCGCGACGAGGCCTACTCGATCGTCCAGCGCTCGGCGCTGCGGGCCGCCGACGAGCGAGTCTCGCTGCGCGAGTTGCTGGCCCTCGATCCGAGCGTCGCGCAGCGGGTGGCGCTAGGCCGGCTCGATGCGTGCTTCAACGACGCGGCCTTCCTCGCCCACGTCCCGGCGATCATGGCCCGACTCGACAGGCTCGATCGGCTCAGCGCGGTCGTCAATGCTGACTGAGTCGTTCCTGCGATCAGGCAAGGTGCGCGACCTGCATGTGCTTGCCGACGGTCGCCTGGTCCTGGTCGCGTCGGACCGAATCAGTGCGTTCGATGTCGTGTTGCCCTCGGTGATCGCCGACAAGGGCCGCGTGCTGACCGGCCTGTCCCGCTTCTGGTTCGCGGAAACCGCGTCGATCGTCCCCAATCACCTGCTCGGCACCCACCCGACGGCCCTTCCCGGGATGTCCAGCCACGAGATGCGCGGTCGAATCATGGTCTGCCGGCCCGCCTCGGTCGTCCCCGTCGAGGCGGTCGTGCGAGGCTACCTGGCCGGATCGGGCTGGGCAGAATACCGCGACCGCGGCACGGTCTGCGGCAACCTCCTGCCGGCAGGCCTGCGCGAGAGCGAACAACTGCCCGAGCCGATCTTCACCCCGGCCACCAAGGCCGAGCTCGGCGAGCACGACCGGAACGTGACCTTCGACGCCATGGTCGAGCACATGGCGGCGAGATCCGGCCCGGCCGCCGGCCGGTCGGCGGGTCCGCTGGCCGAGGCCATCCGCGATCGCGCGCTGGCGCTCTATCGCCACGGGGCAGCGCTTGCCGCGCGTCGCGGGATCCTGCTCGCCGACACGAAGTTCGAATTCGGTCTGGTCCCGACCGACCTTGACGGTGGCCCCGGCCGGCCGGAGGACCGGCTCATCCTGATCGACGAGGTCCTCACTCCCGACTCGTCACGGTTCTGGGATGCGGCGGCCCATCAGCCCGGCCGCCCGCAGGCCAGCTTCGACAAGCAGTTCGCGCGCGACTGGCTCGAGACCCAGCCCTGGGACAAGACGGCGCCCGGCCCGGAGCTGCCGCCCGAGGTCATCGACGGGACCCGGGTCCGCTACATCGAGGCATACGAACGGATCACCGGCGCGAGCTTCGCGCGCTACCTGGAGATTGACGCGATCGCCCCATGACGAGCTTCCGGTTCGCCGTCAACGTTACCCCGAAGCCCGGCATCCTGGACCCCCAGGGACGGGCGGTGGAGGGCAGCCTCGTCCACCTCGGGATCGCCGGCGTGAGCGCAGTCCGGGTCGGTCGACGGGTGGAGCTGAGCGTGGATGCCGGCGACGAGCCAGCCGCCCGCGCGATCGTGGAGCGACTCGCCGGCGGGCTCCTGTCGAATCCCCTGATCGAGGCCTACGACGTCGAGCTCCTCGGCGGAGCGTCGTCGCTGCTGAGCGCGGCCCACGCTGCGGCGGGGGAGTCCTGACATGCCGGTCCGGATCGGGGTTGTCGTCTTTCCCGGCAGCAATTGCGATCGCGACACGCTTCACGCGCTGGAGCTGGCCGGCGCCGAGGCGATCGCCCTGTGGCATGAGCAGGCGACCCTGGGCGGTGCGGCCGCGGTGGTACTGCCCGGCGGCTTCGCCTACGGCGACTATCTGAGAGCCGGCGTGATCGCCAGGTTCAGCCCGATCATGCGGGCGGTCGGGGACTTCGCTGCCTCCGGCGGGCTCGTCCTCGGCATCTGCAATGGCTTCCAGGTCCTGGCTGAGGCCGGACTCGTGCCCGGCGCCCTGTTGCGCAATGCCACGTTGCGCTTCGCCGGTCGGCCGGTGACGATCGCCCCGCAGCGGCTCGACACGGCCTTCACCCACGCCCTGGCCACGCACCGGCCGTTGCGCATGCCGGTTGCCCACGGCGAGGGCTGCTATTACGCCGACGACGCCACGCTGGACGCGCTGGAGCGCGATGGGCAGGTCCTGTTCCGCTACGTCGACGCCGACGGACACCCGGCCGGCCCGGACGACCCGGCGAATCCGAACGGCTCGCTTCGAGCGATCGCCGGGGTGCTGAATGCGGCCGGCAACGTGGCCGGGCTGATGCCCCACCCGGAGCGCGCCGCCGAGGCCATCCTGGGCTCGGACGACGGGATGGGCCTCGTCAGCTCGTTGGTGTCAAGCGCGGCGAAGGCGGCGGCTGGCGCACCGGCTCCGGCCGCCCCGGTTCCTGCCCCTTCCCCGCTCGGAGTCGGCGCCCTATGACCGTCGCCGAGCGCCAGATCGAACCGCTTCACCGCCGGCTGGGCGTCAGCGATGTGGAGCTCGATGCCATCCGCGACCGTCTCGGCGGGCGCGACCCGAACGACCTCGAGCTGGCCATGTTCAGCGTGATGTGGAGCGAGCATTGCTCGTACAAGAGTTCGCGGTCGCTGCTGCGGACGCTGCCGACCGAGGGGCCCGGCCTGATTGCCGGACCGGGCGAGAACGCCGGGGTCGTTTCGATCGGGGACGGGCTGGCGGTCGCGTTCAAGATCGAGTCGCACAACCACCCCTCGGCCGTGGAGCCGTACCAGGGTGCCGCGACTGGGGTGGGCGGCATCCTGCGCGACATCTTCACGATGGGTGCCCGCCCGATCGCCGTGCTCGATGCGCTGCGGTTTGGCGATCCGGGCGACCCCCGGACGCGCCACCTTGTGGATGGCGTCGTGCGCGGCGTCGGTGGCTACGGCAACTGCGTGGGCGTGCCGACGGTCGGCGGCGAGCTCGTCTTCGACCCGAGCTACCAGGGCAACCCGCTGGTCAACGTCATGGCTATCGGCCTGCTGGCGGAGCAACGCCTCACCCTGGCGGCCGCGCCGGGACCGGGCAACCTGGTTGTCCTGTTCGGCTCCGCGACCGGCCGTGACGGGATCGGCGGCGCGTCGGTGCTGGCCAGCGCCACCTTCACCGACGACGATCCATCGCGACGCCCGAGCGTCCAGGTCGGCGACCCGTTCGCGGAGAAGCTGCTGATCGAGGCGTCGCTCGAGCTGATCGAACGCGGCCTGGTGGAAGGCCTCCAGGATCTCGGCGCCGGCGGCATCACCTGCGCGACCGCGGAGACGGCCGATCGGGGAGGGACCGGGATCGTGGTCGACCTGGACGCGATTCCACGTCGCGAGCCCGGGCTCGATCCGTTCGAGGTCATGATCTCCGAGTCGCAGGAGCGGATGTGCGCGGCTGTCCGGCCGGACCGCTGGCCGGACGTCCACGAGGTGTGCGAGCGTTGGGGGCTGCCGGTGGCGATCATCGGCCGGGTCAGCGCCGACGGCGACCTCGCGATCATCGAAGGCGGCCTGGCCGCCGACGGGCGTCCCGCGGCGGGCGCCCGCGAACTGGCCCGCATTCCGGCCAAGGCCCTGACCAGCGACGCGATCGTGCATCAGCGGATCGCGTCGGCGCCGACCCATCGACGCGACGCCCCGGCGCCCGGGTCGCCCGTCCCGGCCGGCGACCGCCTGCCCGAGCGGGCCATGGATCGCGGGGCGGTTCTGCTCGCCCTGCTCGGCTCGCCCAACCTGTCGTCCCGGCACGCACTGTACGAGCAGTACGACTCCACCGTCGGCGCGGATACGGTTGTCGGACCGGGGCGTGGCGCGGCGGTCCTGCGGATCAAGGGGACGACCAGGGCCCTCGTCGCCTCCACCGACGGCAACCAGGCGGTCGGGCGGCTCGACCCGTGGTTGGGCGCCGCGCTGTCGGTGGCCGAGGCAACCCGCAACGTGTCGATCACCGGGGCTCGCCCGCTCGGGGTGACGAACTGCCTCAACTACGGCGATCCGACCCGGCCGGAGGCGTTCTGGCAGCTGACCGAGGGGGTCCGTGGCCTGGGCGACGCCTGCCGGGCCCTGGGCCTGCCGGTCACCGGCGGCAACGTCTCGCTCTACAACGAGTCGCCTTCCGGCCCGATTGCCCCGACCGCCGAGATCGGGGTCGTCGGTCTGCTCGACGACGTCGCGACGCTCGTTGGCCCGGCCTTCCGGCAGGCGGGCGATACCATCATGCTCGTCGGCGAGGCATCGCCGGGCCTGGCCGGTTCGGCCTACGCGTTGCTGGCCGGGCCCGCCATCGAGGACGATCTCCCGGCTCTCGATCTGGCCCGCGAGGCGGCGCTGCAGGCCTTCATCCGGGCGGCCATCGCGGGTGGCCTCATCGCCTCGGCGCAGGACCTCTCGGGTGGCGGCCTGGCGGTGGCCGTTGCCGAGTGTGCGATGTGGGGCGAGCTCGGGGCGCAGGTCAGGATCAGCCAGGCGGGATCACCGGCCGTGGCCCTCTTCGGGGAGAGTCCGTCGCGCCTCGTGCTGAGCTGCCGGGCCGTGCAAGCCCCGGCCGTGGCATTGCTGGCGCGCCAGTTCGGGTTGCCCATCGATCCGGTCGGCTCGGTCGGGGGTGACGTGCTCGTCATCGAGGCGATCGACGCCGGCGCGACCGGCTCCACCGAGGAGCGCGGCCGAATGGCCGATGCGCTGGAGGTTCCGCTGCTCGAGCTCCGTCACGCCTGGGACCACGGGCTCGCGCGGGCGCTTGGCTGGGAGGGCTGACGATGTGCGGCGTCTTCGGAGCGGTCCTGCCCGGCGGTGAGCCGACCGACGCCGCCTCGATCGCGGCGCTCGGGCTGTTCGCCCTCCAGCACCGGGGCCAGGAGTCGGCCGGGGTGGCGGTCAGCGACGGCGAGCAGCTGATGCTCTACAAGGACCTCGGGATGATCAGCTCCGTCCTTGACGAGCGGCGCCTGCCGAGCCTGCGCGGCCAGCTGGCGATCGCCCACTGCCGCTACTCGACGACCGGTTCGACTGTCTGGGAGAACGCCCAACCGACCTATCGACTCGGACCGAGGCGAGCCTTGGCGGTCGGCCATAACGGCAATCTCGTCAATACGCGCGATCTGCTGGGCCAGCTCCACGGTGGCCGGGCGCGGCTGCCCGCGTCGACCGACACCGAGTTGCTGACCGCGCTGCTCGCCGACGAGCCGGCGGCCGACACGGTCCTGGCGCTCCAGGCCGTCCTGCCCCGCGTCCGGGGCGCCTACAGCCTGGTCGTGCTCGACGAGCGCCGGGTGATCGGAGTGCGCGACCCGTTCGGGTTCCGACCGCTCGTCCTGGGTCGCCTGCCGCGGCCGGCGGTCGGTGGCCGCGACGACGGGTTGTGGCGAGGCGATGACGATGCCGCGACCGGATGGTGCCTGTCGTCCGAGACGGCCGGCCTGGACATCGTCGGGGCGGAATACGTGCGCGACGTGGCGCCGGGTGAGATGGTCATCCTCGAGCCGGGTAGTCCGCCTCGGTCGGTCCGGTTTGCCGAGGCGACGCCCGCGCTGTGCGTCTTCGAACTGATCTACTTCGCCCGCCCCGACTCGTACATGGAAGGGCGAAACCTGTACGAGGCTCGTCGCCAGATGGGCATCCAGCTGGCGGCGGAGCACCCGGTCGAGGCGGACCTGGTCATGCCCGTCCCGGACACCGGTGCTCCTGCCGCCGCCGGGTTTGCCGAGGCCTCCGGCATCCCGTATCGGGAGGGGATGTACCGCAACCGCTACGCCGGCCGGACGTTCATCCAGCCGTCCGCCGGGCTGCGCCATCGGGGCGTCACGGTCAAGCTCAACCCGTTGCCCGCGGTCGTCGCTGGCAAGCGGCTGATCGTGGTCGACGATTCGATCGTGCGAGGCACCACCACCAAGCGCATCGTCGACCTTCTGCGGCGGGCCGGAGCGACCGAGGTCCATGTCCGGATCAGCGCACCGCCGATCTATCACCCCTGTTTCTACGGGATCGACACACAGGTCGAGACGGAGCTGATCGCGGCGACCCATTCGGAGGCGGAGATCCGCGAGTTCATCGGGGCCGATTCGCTCGGTTACCTCTCGATCCGGGGCGTCCTTGCGGCGCTCGAGCTGCCGTACGAACAGTTCTGTTTCGCGTGCTTTGATGGCCACTATCCGGAGCCGGTGCCGTACGACGCCGCCAGCCGAAAATTCATCCTCGAGGAACCGGTGGCCATTCCATGAGCGATCAGGCACGGACGGTGAGGCCGGCCTATGCCGCGGCCGGGGTCGACGTCGAGGCCGGTGAGCGGGCCGTCGCGTTGATGCGCGACCACGTCGAGTCCACGCGGCGCGCTCAGTTCCCCGGCAGGCTGAGCGGGCTGGGCGGGTTCGGCGGCGCCTTCGCCATTCCCGAGGGCTATCGCGAGCCGCTGCTGATCGCCTCGACCGACGGCGTCGGCACGAAGACGGCGATTGCCACCGGGGTCGGGCGCTTCGACACGATCGGGATCGATCTCGTGGCGATGTGCGTCAACGACATCGTGTGCACCGGCGCCGAGCCGCTCGCCTTCCTTGACTACGTGGCGGTCGGCGAGCTCGACCCGGCGGCCGTGGCCGAGCTGGTCAGCGGCGTGGCGGCGGGCTGCCGCCAGGCGGGCTGCGCGCTCATCGGCGGCGAGACGGCCGAGCATCCCGGGTTGATGGCAGCCGACGCCTTCGACCTGGCCGGGACGGCGATCGGCGTGGTCGAGCGCGGGCGGGTCATCGACGGGTCGGCGGTCAGGGCCGGCGATGCGATTGTCGGAGTGGCCTCGTCCGGGCTCCATGCGAATGGCTTCTCGCTGGTTCGTGCACTCGCCGCCGAGTGGGGTCTCGATCTGGCCGAGCCATACCAGGCGCGCCTTCGCCGCACGCTCGGTGACGCCGCCACGGACGCCGCGCTGGCGCGGGCCGCCCACGAGTCGATGGCGACGCTGGGCGAAGTGCTGCTCACGCCGACCCTGATCTATGCTCGGGCGATCCTGGCCCTGCGCGAGGTGCTCGTTGGCCGTGGCTGGGACATCCTCGGCCTGGCCCACATCACCGGCGGTGGATTGCCGGGCAACGTTCCCCGCGCCCTGCCGGACGGCCTGGGCGCCCGCCTGGACCCAGGTCGCTGGGTGATGCCGTCGTCAATGCGCCTGGTCGGGGCCCTGGCCGGGATGGACGATGCGGAGCTTCGTGCGACCTTCAATGGCGGTCTGGGCATCGTCGCGGTGCTCGCGTGCGACGCCGCCTCGCCGGCGATCGCTGCCCTGGCAGACCTTGGGCTGGAGGGGATGCTCGTCGGCGAGGTCGTCGAAGCGGCGCCCTCCGGCACCCGCTACGTCGAGGGCCCACTGGAGGAGCTCGCCGCCGAGGGCGCGCGGTGAGCGGCCGGATCGCGGTCGGCGTCTCGGGCAACGGCTCCAACCTGCGAGCGCTCGCCGGCGCGGCCGGCCGGGGCGAGCTCGGTGGCCGGATCGTCCTTGTCTTCGCGGATCGGGCCTGCCCGGCCCTCGACTGGGCGGCCGAGCAGGGGATCGACACCGCGCTGCTGCCCGGCGGCGATGATCTGGCCCTGGCCGAAACGCTGGCCGCCACCGCCCCCGACGTCATCGTCCTGGCGGGCTACATGCGGATCGTCGGGCCGGCCGTGCTGGCGGCGTTCGACGGCCGGATTCTCAACACCCATCCATCGCTGCTGCCGGCATTCCCGGGCGCCCATGCGGTCGCGGACGCGCTTGCCCACGGCGTGACCGTGACGGGCTGCACCGTGCACATCGTGGACGCGACCCTCGACGGTGGCCCGATCGTCGTCCAGGAGGCGGTCACGATCCTGTCCGGCGACGATGTCGAGGCCCTCCACGGGCGGATTCGAACGGTCGAGCACCGGCTGCTGCCCCGTGCGGTGGGGCTGCTGCTGGCCGGCGCGGTCGCGGTCGGGCCGGCCGGTCGGCAAGTCGTGATCGACCTCGAGCGCGCGGACGCCGGGCTGCCCGTCCCGCGCCGGGCCTTGCTCTCGGTCTCTGACAAGACCGGGTTGACCAGGTTCGGGGTTGGCCTCGTGCGGGCCGGTTTCGAGCTCGTCTCGACCGGGGGCACGGCGCGTTCGCTGCGGGACGCCGGCCTGCCGGTGACCGACGTCGCCGCGGTAACCGGCTTCCCGGAGATGCTCGACGGGCGGGTCAAGACGCTGCACCCGCGCGTCCACGGCGGGATCCTGGCCGATCGACGGCTGGCCGACCACCGCCGGCAACTGCTGGCCGCCGCTATTGCCCCGTTCGAGCTGGTCGTGGTCAACCTGTATCCCTTCGCCGCCGCAGCGGAACGGCCAGGGATCAGCCTGGACGAGCTGGTCGAGGAGATTGACATCGGCGGTCCGTCCATGGTCCGGGCCGCGGCCAAGAACCACGCCAACGTCGCGATCGTCACCTCGCCGGGGCGCTATGACGTTGTGCTGGCCGCGATCGACGGGGAGGGGAAGGTCGGGTCAGGGCTTCGAGCCGCGTTGGCCGTTGAGGCGTTCCGCCATACCGCCGCCTACGACGCCCGGATCGCCGAGGTTCTGCCCGGACGGATGGCCGCGGCGGGCGTCGACCTGCCCGACGAGCCCGGGTTGCCCGGCGCCGCGGACCCTTACCCGGCGAGCTTGACCGTTGCGCTCGAGAAGGTCGATTCGCTGCGCTACGGGGAGAACCCGCACCAACCGGCGGCCCGCTACCGGCGGCCCGGCAGTGGCCCCGACGACGGTCCGTTCGCGATGGGCACGCCGCTGCTCCAGGGCAAGGCCCTGTCGTACAACAACGTGCTCGATGCCTCTGCGGCGGCGGCGCTCGGCCGGGCCCTGCGCGGTCCGGGTGTCGTGATCGTCAAGCACACCAACCCGTGCGGCGCCGCGGAACGATCCTCCCTCCTCGAGGCATGGGACGCCGCGCTCGCCGGCGATCCGGTGTCGGCATTCGGTGGAGTGGTGGCGCTGACGCGGCCGGTGGACCGGGCGGTCGCGGAGGCGCTCGTCACGATCTTCCTGGAGGTCGTCGTCGCGCCTGCCTACGAAGCGGCGGCACGCGAGGTGCTGGCGAGCAAGCCCAACCTGCGCCTGGTCGTCGACCCATTGCTGGCGCTCGAGGAGCCGGGCCCCCCGCCCTCGCCGACGGCATCCCTCCGCTCCGCCGGCGGCGCGGTACTGGTGACCTCGCTGGACTCGATCCCTGACGATCCGTCGACCTGGACGGTGGCAACCCGCCGTCCCCCGACCGCCACGGAGCAGCTCGACCTGGATCTCGCCTGGCGGCTCGTCCGGGGCGTCACCTCGAATGCGATCGTGCTGGTTGAGGACCGGCGTCTGATCGGGCTGGGCTCGGGCCAGACCTCACGGGTGGACGCGGCCCGCGGTGCGCTCGAGAAGGCCGGCGCCTATTCGGGCGATGATGCGCTCCGTGGCGCCGCCTGTGCCTCGGATGCTTTCTACCCATTCCCGGACGCCGTTGAGGTCTGCCTGGTCGCCGGTGTGACCGCCTTCGCTCAACCCGGCGGCTCGCTGCGTGACGCCGAGGTGGTCGCGGTCGCCGACGCTGCCGTTGCGACGATGCTCATGACCAGGACCCGCCACTTCCGCCACTGAGGCCTTCGCGACCCACAAGCCCTTCGCGGCCACTGACCGTAAACGGCCAGGTCGGCCGCTTCAGGCCTCGGCGGCGAGCGGGATCGGGACCGGCAGCAGCGTCGGCCCAGCCGATGGTCCTCCCGGCGGGCGCCCGGAGAGCGCGACGGGAAGCCGCCCCGTGGGCCCCTGCTACCATCGCCGTCCGATGACCGACCGCGCCCGCTATTACCTGACCACCGCGATCGCATACGCCAACAACAGGCCCGGTCTGCACACCCTCTACGAGGTGATCGGCGCCGACGTGATCGCGCGCTGGCACCGGATGGTCGGCCATGACACGCGCTTCCTGACCGGGACCGACGAGCACTCGATCAACATCGCCCAGAGCGCGCTCGATGAGGGCCGGTCGCCACGGGCGTTCGTCGACGAGAAGGTCGGCTACTTCCAGGCGGCCGAGGACGCCCTGGCGATCAGCCCCGACCGGTTCATCCGGACGACGGATCCTGACCACATCCGATCGGCCCAGGAGATGGTCCGGCGCTCCCACGCCAACGGCGACATCTACCTCGGCGCCTACCAGGGCTGGTACTGCCCCAACGAGGGCTTCCGCAACGCCACCGATGTCACCGAAACGGCCCGCGGCACGATCTGTCCGAACCACCCTGAGGTCCCGCTCCAGTGGCTGACCGAGCGCAACTGGTTCTTCCGGTTGTCCGCCTACCAGGAGCGCCTGGAGCGCCACTACGCAGCACACCCTGAGTTCGTCCAGCCGGAGTACCGGCGGAACGAGATGCTCGGCTTCATCCGCAGCGGGCTCGAGGACTTTTCGATCAGCCGGGAGCGGACGCCCGGTGACTGGGGGATTCCGTTCCCGATCGCGGAGGATGGTGCGACCGCCCTGCGCGAGGACGGCAGCTGGGACCCGAAGGCCGGCAAGATCTACGTCTGGTTCGATGCCCTGATCAACTACATCACCGGTGCCGGCTTTCCCGATGACCAGGCGGCCTTCGCGCGCTGGTGGCCGGCCGACCTGCACGTGATCGGCAAGGACATCGCCCGCTTCCACACGATCTTCTGGCCGGCGATGCTGTGGAGCGCCGGACTCGAAGCGCCACGGAAGGTCTGGGTGCACGGCTGGCTCCTGGCCGCCGGCGGCGAGCGGATGAGCAAGAGCCGCGGCAATTTCTACGACCCGAACGACTTCGTGGCCGCCTTTGGTCAGGATGGCGCCCGCTACGTGGCCCTCCGGGAGGTGCCGTTCGACCGCGACGCGGAGGTCAGCTGGGATTCGTTCGTGCGCCGCTACAACGCCGACCTGGCCAACGACTTCGGCAACCTCCTGAATCGCACGGTTTCGATGACGGTTCGCTACCTCGACGGCGAGCGACCGAGCCCCGGCCGTGGCCAGCGCCTGGCCGGGGTCGCGGCGGAGGCGCTGCGCATCTACGGCGAGCGGCTCGAGGCGTGCCTGCTCCACGAAGCCCTCGCCGCGCTCTGGACCCTGGTCGAGAACGCCAACCGGCTCGTTGATGCCGAGAAGCCCTGGGAGCTGGCGAAGGCCGCAACCACTGGCGATTCCGGGGCGACCGAACGGCTGCGCGACGTCCTGGGTGACCTGCTCGAGGGCTGTCGGCTCGTCGGTCTGGCCGTCGCACCATTCATGCCGGGTACCGCACCGCGCGTTCTTGGCCAGCTCGGGTACGCCTACCCGTATGCGGCGGACGGCACCGGCGGCCCGCCCATCCTCGAGGAGCTCGCCTGGGGCGCTCACGCGGCCGAGTCCGGGCGGGTGACAGTCCCGGAGCCGCTGTTTCCTCGGCTGGACACGGATCCCGACACGCTGGAACGCGCCGAGACAGCCGCGCCGGCAGGGTAGGGCGCTCGTGCGCCTGATCGACAGCCATTGCCATCTGAACGCCGACCGGTTCGATGGGGACGTCGAGCTGGTGGTCGGCGGCGCCCGCCTGGCCGGGGTCGAGCGGATTCTCGTGCCGGGCTGGGACCTCGCCTCGAGCGAGCGCGCGCTCGAGC
The DNA here is from genome assembly GCA_046708025.1 of Candidatus Limnocylindrales bacterium. Lineage (GTDB taxonomy): Bacteria > Chloroflexota > Limnocylindria > Limnocylindrales > CSP1-4 > SPCO01. Next base: position 2,170 of record JBKKDW010000091.1, on the reverse strand, counting down.
TCGCCCAGCGATTCAACGGGCTCGACGCCGCGGTCGGCGTGCATCCGCACGATGCGGCGAAGGTCGGCGACGCGGACTGGGCGCGGATCGCCGCCTGGTCGGCCGATCCGCGGGTGGTGGCAATCGGCGAGACCGGGCTCGACTTCGACCGTGTCTTCAGCCCGATCCCTGAGCAGATCGCCAACCTTCGGCGCAACCTGGCAGTGGCGCTCGAGACCGGCAAGCCGGCGGTCCTCCACTGTCGATCGGCCGATGGGCAGCGCGACGCCCAGGACGCCCTCGTCCGGGAACTCAGGACCGCCGGGATCGGCAATGCGGCATGGTCGGCCGCATTCGGGGACCGCCCGCCCGCACTCATCCACTCCTATTCGGGGCCGCTCGACTACGCCCGGACGGTGATCGAGATGGGGCTCGCGGTCAGCTTCTCCGGGCTCGTCTTCCGCCCCGCTGAGGAAGCCTCGGCAGCGGCGGCCCGGCTCGTTCCGCCGGATCGCCTGCTGATCGAGACCGATTCACCGTTCCTCTCCCCACCGGGCGCCCCCCGCCGGCGCAACGAGCCGGAGTGGGTTGCCGTGATCGCGCGATGGGTGGCTGAAGAATGCGAAACCACTCCGGGCGCGCTCGGGGAGGACCTCGTCGCGGCCTACGATCGAGTCTTTCCGTGCTCGGCAAGAGCGGGTTGACAGGCAGGACCCCAGTTCGCTAGTCTCTACTTGGCACTCGCACCCCGAGAGTGCCAAGAATCGCGAATTGTCAGGTCCGACGGGCGCCGGCATCCCCGGCTGGAGAGTCGGACGGCCTGTCGCGAAGTCCACGCCCGGCGGCCGGCCCTGGTCGTCACAGGAGGAATGCACGTTGGCCAAAGCCACTGCGATCTCGACCAAGCTGCGCCCTCTGGGCGATCGCGTGGTCGTCAAGCCGAGCGCCCGCGAGGAGATGACCAAGAGCGGCATCGTCCTCCCGGACACCGCCAAGGAAAAGCCCCAGGAGGGCACGGTCGTCGCTGCCGGTCCCGGCCGCATTCTCGACGACGGCAAGCGCGAGTCGATGGACGTCAAGGCCGGGGACAAGGTCCTCTATGCCAAGTACGCCGGGACGGAATTCAAGATCGAGGGCGATGAGCTCCTCATCGTCAGCCAGAAGGACATCCTGGCGATCGTCGAGGGTTGATGGCGATCCCGCCGCAACGTCCGACGCCTGCACGTTCCTGGAGGGACATTCGAATTGTCTAAGCAGATCATCTTCGACGAGACGGCTCGTCGCTCGCTCAAGCGGGGCATTGACCGCCTCGCCGACGCAGTCAAGGTCACGATCGGGCCCAAGGGCCGCAACGTCGTGCTCGACAAGAAGTTCGGTTCGCCGACGATCACCAACGACGGCGTGACCATCGCCCGCGACATCGAGCTCGACGACCCGTTCGAGAACATGGGCGCGCAGCTCCTCAAGGAAGTCGCGACCAAGACCGACGACGTCGCCGGCGACGGCACGACCACCGCGGTGGTGCTCGGCCAGGCGATGGTTGCCGAGGGTCTCCGCGTAGTGACCGCCGGGGCCAACCCGATGGTTGTCAAGCGCGGCATCGAGGCAGCAGTTGAGGCCGTCGTGGCCGAGATCGCCAGGCAGGCCCGCCCAGTCGACAATCGCGAGCAGATCGCGGCGGTCGCGGCCATCAGCGCCGCGGATCCCGAGGTCGGCGAGATCATCGCCGAGGTGATGGACAAGGTCGGCAAGGACGGTGTCATCACCGTTGAAGAGGGCCAGAGTCTGGGTCTCGAGAAGGAATACACCGAGGGCATGCAGTTCGATCGCGGCTACCTCTCGGCCTACTTCGTGACCAACCCGGATCGCATGGAAGCGGTCCTCGACAACCCGCTCATCCTGATCACGGACAAGAAGATCTCGAGTGTCCAGGACATGCTCCCGGCGCTCGAGAAGGCCGTCCAGCAGGGCAAGCCGACGGTGATCATCAGCGAGGACGTCGACGGTGAGGCCCTCGCCACGCTGGTCGTCAACAAGCTTCGCGGCACGGTCCAGGTCCTCGCGGTCAAGGCGCCGGGCTTCGGCGATCGACGCAAGGAGATGCTGCGCGACATTGCGGTGCTGACCGGCGGCACGGTGATCAGCGAGGAGATAGGACGCAAGCTCGACTCCGTCACCGCCGAGGACTTCG
>JBKKDW010000090.1:0-16039 GCA_046708025.1 Candidatus Limnocylindrales bacterium | reverse complement strand
CTCCCCGCCCTCGCCGGTGTTGGCGGCGCCACCGGCCCGTTGGAAGCCGATGGTCAGGGTCTGGTGCGCTTCCGGGCTCAGCGCACCCACCCACATCGCCGACAACACGAAGCGCCGAATAATCGATCCGGCGTCCTCCACCTCGGACAGGGCCGGCGGTGTCTTCACGCGGCGGACTCGGAGCTCGTCGCGCGGGACGGCGCGGTCGGCGGCCGGGCGGTCGAGCGCCGCGCGGTAGCGGGACAGCCGTGCGTCGATATCGCCCGCGGCGATGCCATCCGGTCCACCGACCGCCAGGAGTGTGATCTCGGTGGCGATCTTCGGCGAGAAGAGGTGGGCCTCGCCGTCGGCCCGGAAGCGGGCGAACCCGGGATCCGGCAGGCGCGGCTCGCGACCCAGCGCCGGTTCGGGAATGGCGAGGGCCGCCTCGCGGCGACGAAGCTGGCCCTCGGCCAGATCGGCCAGGGTCGACCGGCCGGGCCATGCCGCGGCCGTGGGGAAGCAACGGGCGACCACGGCTGGATCGAGATCGACGACGTCGATCAGAGCCCCGCCGATGTACGAGGCGACCGCGCTGATGCCCATCCGGGCGAGGGTCTTGCGCAGGCCGGCCTCGAACGCGTCGAGGAGCGCGGTCACCGTCTCGGTCGAGGACTTCGTCTCGGCGCCGCGGCTGCCAGCCAGCTCGGCCGCAAGCTCGATCGCCAGCCGTGGCTGGACGGCGGTTGCGCCGACCGCCAGAAGCATCGCCATCGCGTGCACGTCCAGGACGTCGACGGCGCTGACGGCGATGTCCGTCCGGCCCCGGAGGCCAGCCGCGGTCAGGGCTGTGTGGACGGCGCCGGTGGCCAGGATCGAAGGGATCGGGAGCTGCTCCATCGACCAGGCCTCGTCAGTCACGAGCAGGATCTCGCTGCCGCGCCGGGCGAACGCCACGGCGTCGCGCGCCAGCCGATCGAGGGCCGCTTCGAGGCCGAGCGCCGGTTCCTGCCCGGGCGCAGGTCCCCAGGTTGCGTCGAGGGTTCGCACCGCCGTCCCACTCGCCTGCACGGCCGCCAGGAGTCCATGGAGGTCGGCCACGATGGGGCGCTGGAGGCGGGCCGTTCGAGGTGCCCGGGGCATGCCACCGAGCAGGGCCGGTCGCCGTCCCAACTCCACCCGCAGATCCATCACGACCCGCTCGCGCTCGGGATCGATGGCCGGGTTCGTGACCTGGGCGAAGGCCTGCCGCAGGTGGTCCGCGACCGGCCGGTCCAGCCGTCCGCGCCCCGGGGTCGGCGTGTCGTCGCCCATGCTCCAGAGCGGCTCGTGACCCTCGAGGGCCATGGTCTTGATATCCAGTCGGGCACGCTCCGCGTCGAGCCCAGCGAGATGGCGCAGGGCGTATCCGGTCCGGGCGTGCGGGGCCGGTATCGCGGGCTCGACTCGATCCTCGTGGACCGGCCGCGCTGCGTCGTGGATCGCCAGCGCGCGCAGGACCCAGTGCTTGGCCTCGGCGTCCTCCATGACCGCCCGGCGGCCGGGCTCAACGAGGAGCAACTCCCCCGGGCCGAGGCGGCCACGGCGGGTCGTTTCGGCTGCGCTGAAGGGGACTGCACCGCCCTCCGAGGCGACCGCGACCAGGCGATCGCCGGTCACCGCAAAGGCTGCGGGCCGGAGCCCGTTTCGATCGACCAGCGCACCCACCCGATGCCCATCGGCGAAGACGATCGCGGCCGGCCCGTCCCACGGCGCGAGGAAACCGGCCGTCCGGCGGCGCAGCGTCGCGACGTGCGGGTGCGGTGCGCGGCGCAGGGCCAGCGCCTCCGGGATGGCGGTCAGCAGGGCCGGAGTGAGCGCCCAGCCGGTGACCATCAGCGCTTCGAGGGCCTCGTCGAGCGAGAGCGAGTCGGACCCACCCGGCGAGAGCAGCGGACCGGCCGCGAGCAGCTCCCTTGCCAGCGCCGACCCGGCCGCATCGCCGGCCCGGCCGCGGATCTCCTCGCGATTGCCCCGAACGGTGTTGATCTCTCCGTTGTGGGAGACCAGTCGGAACGGCTGGGCGAGTCGCCAGACCGGGTGGGTGTTCGTCGCGTAGCGCTGGTGGAAGACCGCGTAGCTCAGGCTGAGCGGTGACTTGAGGTCCGGATAGAGCTCCGCCAGGCGCCCTCCGAGGACGAGGCCCTTGTACACGATCGTGCTGGCCGAGGCGGACGGCACGGCCAGCTCCGCGAGTGGCCCGCCGGCGGCACGCGTGGCCGACTCCAGCCGGCGCCGGGTGATGATCAGGCGGCGTTCGAAGGCGTCGTCGGTGAGCGGACGCGGGTCGTCCGGCCCCCGGTTGGGACGGCCGATGATGGCCTGGGCGAACGACGGCCGCGACAGTGCCGCCGCCGCGCCGAGGGCCTCGATATCGACGGGCACCGACCGCCACCGAATGACCGGCAGGCCGGCCGCGGCGAAGGTCGTCTCGACCAGCGCCCGGGCGCGCAACTCGACGCTCCGTGCGCGGGGCAGGAAGAGCGACACGATCCCGGGCCGGGCAGCCGCGGCCTCGCCCGCGATCAGCTCCAGGAACGAGCGGCTGAGCGGAAGCGCGACCCCGGCGCCATCACTCGTCTCACCGTCGGCACCAAAGGCGCCGCGGTGGCTGAGCGCGCCAAGGCCGGCCAGCGCGAGGGGCAGGACTCGATCGCGGGAACGCCCGCCCGCATCGGCCACGAACCCGACGCCGCACGCGTCGTGCTCGTATCGAGCGTCGTACAGCGGGCTGCCGTCGCGGCGGGAGCGGGTGCGCTGGCTCGCGTCCATGGCTGACCTCCGGGGAGGGGACGGACCGACCCCCGGCGGGGTTGGGGGTGGGGGGGGGGGGGGGTCGGGAGCGGCGGCGGCGTCAGGGACGCGGGTGGGAGGTCCCGGTCACGACGGTCGCCTCACACTTGATAGGCAGCCTCGCCATGGACGGACAGGTCGAGGCCGGCCTCCTCGTACTCCTTGTTGACCCGGATCCCGAGGATGAGGTCGACGACCTTGACGATCGCGAAGGTGGAGACGACGGCGTAGGCGATCGTGGCCCCGACGGCGATCAGCTGGTTGAGCAGCTGCTGGCCATTGCCCTCGAGCAGGCCGGTGTAGGCCGGCTGGACGAGCGCGGTGGCGAAGACGCCGGTGGCGACGGCCCCCAGGGTGCCGCCAACGCCGTGGACCGCGAAGACGTCCAGCGCGTCGTCAACCTTGAGTCGCTCGCGCAGCAGGGTGGCGCTGAAGCACAGCCCGCCGGCGATGAGGCCGATGATCAGGGCGCCGCCGACGCCCACGAAACCCGAGGCCGGAGTGATCGCGACCAGGCCGGCCACCGCACCACAGGCGGCGCCGACGACGCTGACCTTGCGCCCGCGCAGGTAGCTTGCGAGGACCCACGTGATCATGGCGGCCGCGGCGGCCGTGTTGGTGACCATGAACGCGCTGGCGGCCAGGCCGTTCGCGGCGACGGCCGAACCGGCATTGAAGCCGAACCAGCCGAACCACAGGAGACCCGCACCCAGGACGGTCATGGGCACGTCGTGTGGCTCCATCCGGTCGCCGTTGATGGTTCGCCGTCCGATGACCAGGGCGACGATGAGGGCGGACACGCCCGAGCTGATGTGGACTACGGTGCCGCCGGCGAAGTCCAGCGCGCCAAGCTTGAAGAGCCAGCCGTCAACTGACCAGACCCAGTGGGCCAGCGGCGAGTAGACGAAGATCGACCACAGGATCGTGAACAGGACGAAGGCACCGAAGCGCTTGCGCTCGGCGAAGGCGCCTGTGATGAGCGCCGGCGTGATCGCGGCGAACATCATCTGGAAGGCCGCGAACAGGACGAATGGAACCGTCGTCGCATAGATCGGGCTCGGCTCGAGGCCCACGCCGTTGAACATGACGAAATCGAGGCCGCCGATCAGCCCGAGGCCGTTGACGTCCGGTCCGAACGCGAGGGTGAAGCCGACGGCGACCCAGACAATGCTGACCAGGGCCAGGCCGAAGAAGCTGTGCATGACCGTCGACAGCACGTTCTTGCTCCGGACCAGTCCGCCGTAGAAGAGGGCGAGCCCCGGCAGCATGATCATGACCAAGGCCGTGGACATCAAAAGCCAGGCGGTGTCTCCGGTGTCCATTCGCTCTCCAACCTTCGTCAGGGAATGCCCTGGCCCGAGGCATTCCGGGCCTGAGCACCAAGGCTAGGGTGCGATCGGGCGACGGTCTGGCCCCCTCGCAGGACCGACAAGGATTCGGTTGGGTACCGAAGCCAGCGCCGTGCGTGTTGAAGGTTGCGCCTGAGGGTCGGTCGCTCGTGGCGGGCGGCCGCGGGCCTGTCGCGGGCGGACGCGTGATACTGGGGGCATGCTCGCGACCGTCCTTCGGCTGCTCCTGTTCCGACTCCTGCCCGGCCGCCTGCTCCCGATCCTCACCGTGTTCGAGCTCGTTCGCCTGATTCGGAGGCTGCGACGACGCCGATGACCTCATCGCACATTGATCGCCGGCCGGTCCTGGGCTTGCTCATGGCGATGGCGCTCGCCGCGGGTCTGACGCTCGGCGGCGCGGCCAGCCCGCGATCCGCGACGGCCGTGACGGCCGCGGGTTCAGCCATCCCCGCGTGGGACGGCGGCATCGACCTGTATCGCGCCGGCACGTTCACGACGCAGAAGAGCTGGCTGTGGTGCACCGCGGCGGGCGTGCAGATCGTGCGCAACATTGTCGACGACCAGGAGGATCACTCCACGAGCGCCCAGCGCCGTTACTTCAACTGGATGCGTGCACGCAATCGCTACACCTTGCCGGTATCGGCGGGGATCGATCCGCAAGGCTGGACCGCCGGCTTGCGCCACTTCGTCGACGATCGCTACCGGCTGGTGGCGAGCACCACGTTCGACTTCGCGCTGCGCTCCTCTGTCAAGCGGCTCCGCCTGACCAACCTGCCGGTGGCGCTGACTGTCGCGCACGGTGGCCACGGCTGGATACTGACTGGGTTCACGGCGACCGCGGACCCGGCCTGGACAGCCGGATTCAGGGTCACGAGCGTGCGGGTGGTCGGTCCGCTCTTCGGACTGCAGAGCCGGAACGGCTACGACATGCCACCTGATACGAAGCTCACGCCGGCCGAGCTCAAGCGCTATTTCACGCCGTGGAAGTACGCCCCAAAGCAGATGGTCTGGGATGGCCGGTACGTGTCGATCCAGCCAGTCCCGGCGGCATTGGCTGCGGCCGGCTCGAGAGCGTAGCGGGGCACTGCCCGCGGTGGTGCTCGGGCGGTCCAGCGCGTATCACCGCCGGGGGAACAGTGACTGTTCGTCGGACCGCCCTGCCGCGACAGTAGGCCGCCGGTCCCTGAGGCGCGATGCCGGGCGACACACGTAGGTTGTCGGCCAGGCGACACCGGTCACGTGCCGCGGGCCACACCGCGACATCAAAGACATCCGATGATCGGAAGGCAAAGAGCGGGCGGCGTCGGGGACGGCGTAGGCTGGGGCGTCGGGGACGGCGCGGCGGTCGGCGACGGGGTCGGCGCGGGATCGGCGGTCGGCTGCGGAGCCGTGGTCGACGGGGGCGACGGTGTGGAAAATGTTGGGGTTGGCGCGGCCGTCGGCTGCGGCCTCGGGAACGACGGCTCTGAATCGTCGGTCGGGACCGGAGCGGCGGTCGGCTTCGGGGCTGGAGTCGCCGTCGAAACGGGACTCTGGCCCGGTGTTGGCGTCCCGGTTGCCGCGGGTGCTGGCAACGTTGGCGACGCTGCGACAGGGTCGACGACTGGGCCGAGGTCGGGAGTGCCATTCGGTGCCGGCGGGCTCGGGCTCGCTGGGCTCGCCTCAGGCGATTCACTCGCGGAGTCGCCCGTCGGAGCGTTCGGCGCAGGGAGTGACGGTCCGGCTCGATCATTGACGTCCGCAAGCGTCAGAGCCGAGCTCATGCGTACGACTGCCACGCCCCGGCTCTCGAGGCTGTTGACCAGCGCGTCCAGGTTCACGATGAGGACCGTCGATGTCCCCACCAACAGGCCCAGCACGATGGCCACTGCCGTCTGCCGCGTTGAGCTCATCGGATACATCGTTGACGCACTCCATCGCTGGCGAGCCGGGTGGGATTCGAACCCACGACCAAGGGATTAAAAGTCCCGTGCTCTGCCGCTGAGCTACCGGCCCACGGCGAAGCCTACCCGGAGACGCGCGGCGCGGCTACGGCCGGCCGCCCGTGCCGGCCGGCCCACCCACCATGCGCTTCCCAGGCGCACATCACTGACATCCAAGCGTGGCCGTACCCGAGAACCTGCAGAACGTGCAGGTATACTCGATCCGCTGCGCTCAGATGTTCCGATTGTGCGCCTCAGGTTGGCTCTCCGGTTCGGAGGGCTTGCCCCGACCGAGGGGCACAGCGAGGGCGGGGCACCCGCGGCGACCCGGCCGGTCGCGCACAGCCGCTACTCGGGCGGCGCGACCGGCGTCGGCAACGGCTCGCCGCGGACGCCGGCCAGCAGATTGGCCGCGGCCATCGCCGCCATCTTGCCGCGTGTCGCGCGCGAGGCCGAAGCGATGTGCGGCACGATCAGACAGTTTTCCAGCCCGACGAGCGGATCGTCGATCGGGATCGGCTCCGGGTCCGTGACGTCCAGTGCGGCCGCCCAGATGACGCCGTCGCGCAGCGCGACGGCAAGCGCGGCCTGGTCCACGACGGGACCTCGTGACGTGTTGACCAGCACCGCCGTCGGCTTCATCGAGGCGAGCGTCCCGGCGTTGATCAAGTGGCGGGTCACCGCCGTCAGATTGACATGGAGGGAGACGAAATCGCTGCGCACCAGGAGTTCATCCAGGGGCGCGAAGACGGCGCCCAGTGGCTTGGTCACCGCGTCCGGCAGCCGGTTGACGTCGTGGTACAGGACGGTCATCCCGAATCCCTGCGCCCGCCGTGCAACCGCTTGCCCGATCCGCCCGAAGCCGACGATCCCGAGGGTTGCGCCATGGACGTCGGGGCCAAGGAGCAGGAGCGGTCCCCACGTCCGCCACAGCCCGGCTCGGACGTAGCGGTCGCCCTCCGGGACGCGCCTGGCCGCGGCCATCAGCAGGGCCCACGCAAGATCGGCGGTCGTCTCGTTCAGCACGCCGGGCGTATTTCCCACGGCGATTCCGCGCCGGGCGCAGGCGGCGACGTCGACGTTGTCGAAGCCAACGGCGTAGTTGCTCACGACGCGCAGACCCGAACCCGCCGCATCGAGCAGCTCGTCGTCGACGCTATCGGTCAGCAGGGTCAGGATCCCGTCGCAGCCGGCGACCGCGGCGAGCAGCGCGTCGCGCGACGGCGGGAGCTCGTCGGGCCAGACCTCCGCGTCGCAGGCGGCGCGGATCGGTTCCAGCCCCTCCTCGGGTATCTGGCGGGCCACGAAGACGCGCGGCCGCCCCTCGTCAGCTACGCGTCGCTCGTCAGTCACGCGCCAGCCCGTTCAGGAACGCGCGGATCCGGGCGAGCGCCTCGATCAGGTTGGGCTGCGAGTTCGCGTACGAGATCCGGATGTGATCGCCGCCGTGACCTCCGAATGCGGTCCCGGCCAGCACGCACACCCCGGCCTCATGGAGCAGGCGCTCGGCGAGGTCGGCTCCCGACAAGCCCGTCGCGGCCACCGACGGAAAGACGTAGAACGCCCCCGGTGGCCGGCGGCATTCGATCCCGGGAATCGCGTTGAGCCCGTCGACGACAAGGTCGCGCCGCGCCCGGAACTCACGGACCATCGCGTCCACGTCATCCTGCGGCCCCGTCAGCGCCTCGACCGCGCCGATCTGGGCGAAGGTCGGCGCGCAGCTGATGGTGTTGATGATCAGCTGGCTGTAGGTCGCAACGAGCGCCGGCGGGACGACCGCGTAGCCGAGCCGCCAGCCCGTCATCGCGAACGTCTTGGAGAAGCCGTCGAGCACGATCGTGCGCTCGGCCATGCCGGGCAGCGCAGCGATCGAGATGTGCTCGGCCCCGTCGTACAGGATCCGGCTGTAGATCTCGTCGGTCAGGACCCACAGGTCGTGCCGGACGGCCAGCTCGGCAATCGCCTCGAAGTCGGCCCTGGTCAGCAGCCCGCCGGTCGGATTGGCTGGCGAGTTGATCACCACCAGGCGTGTCCGCGGGGTCACCAGTGACGCGAGCTCATCGACGTCGAGCCGGAAGTCGTTGGTCATCCGGATCGGGACCGGGACCGGCTTGGCGCCGACGAAGCGGGTCAGCGACTCATAGATCGGGTAGCCGGGATCGGGCACCAGGACCTCGTCACCGGGGTCGACCAGGCCCAGGATCGCGTACAGCATCACGCCCTTGCCGCCGACGGTCACGAAGACCTGCGCCGGCTCGGCCGCGAAGCCCTTGCGCGCCGTCACGTCGGCGGCAATCGCCTCGCGCAGGGCGGGGATCCCGGCGAAGGGCGCGTAGTGCGTCTCACCGGCGTCCAGGGCGCGCTTGGCTGCCGCCCGAACGTGGGCCGGCGTGTCGAAGTCGGGCTCGCCGATCTGGAGGTAGACCATCGACCGACCCTGCGCCTCGAGCGCCCGGGCGCGCATCGTCACCTCGAACGCGCTCTCCGTCCCGATGGTGCCCATTCGTGCGGCGACGCGCATGGCTCGACTCCCGGTTACGGCAGCAGCTGGCGGATGGCGAAGGCGACGTTCGCCGGTCGCTCGGCCAGGCGGCGCAGATACCACGGATACCAGTGCACGCCGTAGGCTATCAGCGCCTGCACTCGGTAGCCGGCGGCTGCCATCCGGAACTGCTGGTCTTCGCGGATGCCGTACAGCATCTCGACTTCGAAGCCGTCGCGCCCGATGCCGGCGGCGCTGACCCGCTCCGCGATCTGCTCGATCAGGGCCACGTCATGAGTCCCCAGGCCGAGCCGGATGGGCCGGCCCCGCCCGTCCAGCAGGAAGCGCACTGCGAGCTCCAGGTAGCCGGCGTCGATGCTCGCTCGGTCGCGATAGGCGATCGACGCCGGCTCGTCGTAGGCGCCCTTGACCAGCCGGATCGCTGGGTCGATCGGTCGCAGCCGCTCGACATCGGCGGGCGTTCGGCGGAGATAGGCCTGCAGGCAGATGCCGGTGCGCGGTTGGGCCGCGTGCAGCCGCTCGTACAGCCCGATCGTGGCCTCGACATAGGCGCTGCCCTCCATGTCGATCCACAGGTACGAGCCGGCGGCCGCGGCGTGCTCGGCCAGCCGAAGGAGGTGCGCGAAGCAGGCATCAGGATCGTGGTCGAGGCCCAGCTGGGTGGGCTTCACCGAGATCTCACCGGAGATTCCGGCGGCCACGATCCGGTCGATCGCATCGAGGTAGTGGGCGGCGACCTCGTCGGCCGCGGCAAGGTTCTCCAGGTTCTCGCCGAGGCGGGTGTACATCGTGCCGATGCCCGCAGCCTGCAATGGAACCGCCGCTTTGAGGGCATCGGCGAGGGTCTCGCCGGGCATGAATCGGCGCACGGCCCGACGCATGAATCGCATCCGCGGCAGGTGCTCCTTCAACCACGAATTGCGGGCGGCCCACAGGAACATGCGCCGCACATTGCCTCCTTGCGGGGATGCTCACCGGCGAGAACGAGATGGTACGCGACCATGGGTCTAGAATCGCACCAGATGACCCGCTTCTACGACCTCGACGCGGCCAACGCGACGCTCCCCGAGCTGGGCGGGATCGTCGCGGTCCTGGGCGAGCAACGCCGCGAGCTGGTTCGATTGCGGGACGAGGTCCTGGCTACCGGTGGTGAGGGTGCGCCGGCGCCGGTGACCACCCCGCCAGGCTCCGGCGAGGCTCCCATCTCGAGCGACCTGCGCCTGATCCGGCTGCGGATGCAGGGCCTCATCGATCAGATGGCGGCGGGCGTCGCGCGGATCGACGCGCTCGGCCTGGCCCTCCGCGACATCGAACGCGGGCTGGTCGACTTCCCGGCCCTGGTCACCGGCCGGCAGGTCTGGCTGTGCTGGCAGTTTGGCGAAACGTCCATCGACTGGTGGCATGACCTGGACGCCGGGTTCGGCGGACGGCGACCCGTGGATGAACTGGCATGACCGTCCGGTCGGTCGTGGTCGGGCGCGACGGTCGGGCGAAGGCCTACCGCCCGCTTCCTGCCGCCGAACGGGCCGCGGCCCTGGCGGCAGGCCTGGCGGCCTATGAGCGAGGCGATTTCTTCGTGGCTCACGAACACCTCGAGCCCGCCTGGATGGGCACCGACGACCGGGCCGACCGCGCGCTCCTCCAGGGCCTGATCAAGCTGGCAGCGGCCTACGTGCACGCCGTTCGCGGGAATCCGGTCGGGATCGTCCGAAACCTGGCGGGGGCGCGCGCGCGACTGGCCGAGTCGGCGCAGGAACGGGCGGCGGCCGGCCCCTCCCCTGCCTGGCTGGATCTGCCCGGCCTCATCGCCGAGCTTGACCTGCGACTGGCCGACCTGGCCGCCCATCCGAGCGGCCCGACGCTCGACCCGCCCGTGCTGCGAAGGAACGTCCCATGACCATGCCGAACGCCCTCCCAACGATCAACGTCGACGAGGCCGAACGTCGTTTGCGCGAGGATCCGGCGCGCCCCATCCTGCTCGACGTTCGCGAACCCAACGAATTCGCCGACGTCCGCGCGCCCGGTGCCATGCTGCTCCCGACCTCGACATTCGCCGAGCGGGTTAACGAGTTGCCGGCGGACCGGCCATTGCTGGTGATCTGCCGCTCGGGCGGGCGCTCGGCGGCGGTGACCGGCTTCCTGGCCCGAAACGGGCGAACCGACGTGGTCAACGTGGCCGGCGGGATGGAGGCGTGGGAAGGCGCCGGCAAGCCAATCCGTCGCGGGCAGGTGGAGCCCGGCGAAGGCGATCTCCCGCCCGGTTAGTGGCTGCGGCGCAGGACCCGGGCGATGAAGGCGCGCGATCGATCCCGGTGCGCGAACGCAACACCGACGAGAATCAGGATCGCGAAGTTGACCATGAATACGCCACTGGCATTGAGGTAGCCGAGCTGCTGGCCGATCTCGCCCTCGATCTTGAGTCCCGGCACGGTCGCGCCGAAGAGTCCGAGCTGAAAGAACGGGCTCTGTGGCGCTGAGTCGGCGCGAACGCTCGAGGCCAGCGGGCCTGAGTCGGTCGTCCCGCCGACCAGGACGGCGCTGGGCCCGGTCACCAGCGCCGACGCGCCTTCGATCCCGGTTTCGGGCAGGTCGCTCACGTCGAGATGCTTCCACTCGGTCAGGTCGCCGGTGACGTTCGGGATCGCCCAGTAGATCTCTCGCTGCGGGCCGCTCCCGTCACTCCCGCCGGCCAGGTAGAGCGCGCCGTTCGCGCCCCAGCCCGCCGCGTTGGTCCGGGCGACCGGCAGGTTCGCGGCGTTGTTGAGATCCCAGCGGATCAGTTTGCCATCATCGGGGTTGTCCGGGAAGCCCTCTTCGGCCGGCAGGCTGAACGCACCTCGCTGGACCGTCCCAACCGGCCCGTTGCCATCGCTGCCACCAAAGAGCCAGACGTAATCGCCGACCACGAACGCCGTTGCGTCCGCCTGGGCGGCGTTGAGGGGCTGCTCGGCCGTCCATGCGCCCAGCGCGCCCTGGGTGTCGAGGAGCGACTTCCAGGTCGTCGTGACCGGTCCATCCGCGCTTCGTCCACCGATCAGCAGCAGACCGTCGGTGGTGACGGCGGAGGCAGCGGCCGTGCGGGGCTCGGGCAGGGTCAGGACATCCGGAGCCGCTTCCCACTCGCCCAGATCGCCGGTCACGCCGTCCGGCGTCAGGACGAAGACGCTCGAGGTCGGGGCGCCGCTGCCGTCTGTGCCGCCGAGGACGAAGATGCTGCCGGCCACATAGGCGACGCTGGCGTTGGCGCGTGGCTCGGGCAGGGAAGGACCGTCCGCCCAGGCGTCGAAATTGCCGAATCCGACGGTCCGCGCCACGTACACGCTCGATTGCGCCGTCGTGCCGTCCGTGCCGCCGATGTACAACAGCTTGGTGCCCACCTGGAGGACCGCTCCGTCCGTCCGTGGCGCCGGCAGGGCAAGCTCGGCCGGTGACGGATGCCAAGGGACCAGGCCCCCGACTGGGGCCGGGCAGGGCAGGGTCTCGTTGGTCGGCGGGCACAGGTTGATCGGTGACCAGGCGAGCACGCCCAGATCGACCGTTCGCCCCACGGTCAGGTAGTAGGCCCGATCGGGCAAGTAGCCCAGCAGGAAGATGATCAGGATCAGCCACACGAAGGCCTTGATCGAGGCCCAGCCCCAGCCGTCCGAGTCGAGCAGCCCGAACACGGCTCGCCGTCGCTGCCCGATCATCCCGGCTCCGCGGTGAGGGTCCCGGTCATGTTCGGGTGGACCGTGCACACGAACGAGTACTGGCCCGCGGCCAGGGCCTGGACCTGGTATTGCTTCGTCGCCACGCCTTCGAAGATCTCGCCCTTGAAGGCGCTCGTCCCGGCCGAATCCTTGATCTCCACGTTGTGCGGTATGGCGGCATCCTGGTTGTCGAAGGCGATCACGAAGGCGGCGTCGGCCGCGACCGTCAGGCTGGTCGTGCTGAACGCGACGCCGGACGCGACGATCTCGACGATCGGCGTGTCCGGGCCGGGGCTGGCGGCGGGCTCGGTCGAGCCGGCGGGTGATTCGCTTGGCGCCGCCGACCCGGCCGAGGCGAACTCGTCGGTCCAGCAGGCTGGGTACGGGGTCGCGCCAGGGTCGGGCTTGTAGGCCGGGTCAACCCAGCCGCGGAAGGTCCTGACCTCCCCGCTGATCGGGTCGACTCTCGGCTCGAAGAGCTCCGGGTCCTTGATGACGAACTCCTGGTCGGCGGGGGCGCGGATGAACGCGATCAGCTCGTCGACCTGGACGTAGTTCAGCGGTCCGGGTGGATTGGCGGTGTCGGCCCAGACCGGCATCTGCGAGTCCGGGTTGCCGCACACGTACCGTCCGCCGGCGTTCAACACCTGGCGCAGGAAGTTCTCGTTGAGATGCGCGAACAGCTTGTCCTGGCGATTGAGGACCGGGCCGATCCCACCTTCGCCTTGCTCCCCATGACAGCGTGCGCAATTGGCCTGGTAGATGTTGTAGCCGCGCTCGATCGCGGTCACTTGCTGGGCGTTCTCCTCCGATACCAGGCGCGGCTCGCTGATACCCAGCGGCCCGAGCTCGTAGAACCAGTAGATGGCGACGAACAGGGCGACCACGACGGTCGCCAGGAAGCCGACCCAGCGAGCGTTCGACGACTGGCGAACGACCTGGGCGGCTCGCTCTGGGGTCAGCTCAAAGGCGCGCAGCGACGGCGGAGCCGTGAAGCGCTCCACCGGCGCCGGCTCGACCGGTGGGCGCGGAACGGGCAGGCGCTGCTCGGGTCCGCGCCCGGGCGTGTCGGCCATCAGATGCAGCCGGTCGGCGCGCGCGGCGGGATGAGGCCAGGCTGGCCGAGGGCGACAGGCAACGACCCCAGGGTGATCTTGCCGGTATTGATCGTCAGCACGCCGGCGGCGCTCACGCTGACCGAGAAGCGATCCATCGAACGCGGCGCCGGCCCGTACTGCGCCCCGTCCGCCTTGATCCCCAGGCGGTCATATCGGGACCCGTGACAGGGGCACTCCAGCCAGAAGTTCCGAACACACGGATTGGGCTTGCAGCCGAGGTGTGGGCAGCGTTGATAGAGGGCCCGGACGTTGAGTGCGGTGCCGTCGCCGGTGTCGTCCTCACCGGCCAGGAAGCGCTGCTGCCCGGGATCGACCAGGATCACGAAGGCACGGGCCTCGGCGTAGTAGGCCGGATAGCCCTGGTCGATCGGCAGGGACGAGTTCTGCAGCTTGACCGTGGCCAGGTCCCCGATCTGGATGGGGGCGCCGAAGCCACCCTTGAGGTTCGGCCAGGCGAAGGCGATGGTGCCCGCGGTGAGCTCGAGCAGCCACAGGCCGATCCCGGTACCGAGGGCCATGCGCATGAGCTGCCGGCGCGACAGGCCCTGGACCTGCTGCTTGCGCAGGGACTTGATCGCTTCCTTGGTCAGGGCCGCGGGCTTGTCAATCGGCTGGACCTGGTAGTTGCTCATTCGGGCAGGTTCCTTCGGCCAGTCATAGGGCGAAGTGGAGGCCGGGGCTGGTCACGTACGGGATGACGAAGGCGTAGCCGGGACCCCGGAAGAAGATCCCGACGAAGGTCAGGACCAGCCCGAGGACGCAGAACATCGTGAACAGCATCACGGCGGTCTTGCGCTGCGATGGTCGGATGGCGAGGAGATTCTCCCGATCGATGAACGGGATGAGCGCGCCGCCGATGAGCACGCCCACGATTGGAGCCATGACGCCGGCAACCACCGGGTGGAAGTAGGCCAGCAATTCCTGAAGACCCAGGAAGTACCACGGCGCCTTGGCCACGGCCGGGGTGACGTTGCCGTTAGCGAGCTCTTCCAACGGGGCATTGATGAACAGGCCCATCGCCAGGAGGAAGACGCTCATCACCCCGGCGGCCAGGAACTCGATCGACAGCAGGTGCGGCCAGGTCATGACCGTGTCGTCCGGTTCCTTCTGGACACGGACGACCGCGTCCTGCTTGACCAGCGCGAGCAGGCGGTAGGGTCGCGCGGACATCGGAACGCGCTGCTTGTCGATCTCGGTCCGCCGGGTGGGATCGACCGGCAGCACGACCCGACTTTCCGTCGGCTGTTTGGTGTCCGTCATAGCGGCCCGCTGATGCCCCCGTCTTTCCTGATTCGCCAGAAGTGGACCGCCAGGAATACCGCAGCGATGAGCGGCAGGAAGATCACGTGGCCCACGTAGAAGCGCAGGAGCGTGTTCTGGCCGACCTCCAGGCCGCCCAGCAGGATCAGCCGGCCGGGCGTGTTGAACAGCGGGGCATAGCCGCCCATGTTCGTGCCGATGGTAATGGCCCAGTAGGCGATCTGATCCCACGGCAGCAGGTAGCCGGTGAAGCTGAGCATGATGGTCAGGAACAGCAGGACCACCCCGACCACCCAGTTGAACTCGCGCGGTGGCTTGTACGCCCCGTGGTAGAACACCCGCATCATGTGCAGGAACACGAAGAAGACCATCAGGTGGGCCGCCCAGCGATGGATGTTGCGGCTCAGCAGGCCGAACGTCACCTCGGCCTGGATCTCCAGGATGTTGGTATAGGCCAGGGTCGCCGATGGGACGTAGAAGAACATCAGGTAGACCCCGGTCACGGTCAGCACCAGGAACAGGAAGAACGACAGTCCGCCCAGGCAGAAGGTGTAGGCGAACTTGACCGCGTGCTGGCGGACCCGCACCGGGTGAATGTGCAGGAACACGTTGTTCATGACCGCGTACGCGCGCGAGCGCTCGTCGCGCGGGTAGGGCTGGCGGAACAGCGAGCGCCAGACCGCGCTGCGGCGGATGCCCTGGTCCACCCGCTCGAGGAAACTCACTGCGTTCCTCCTGCCACGCCGGGCGTTCCGGCCAGCTGCGCATCACGGTACGACTCCTTGTAGAGCCGCCCGTCGGTCGAAATTTCCTGGAGTTCGAACCGTTCCATCGTAATGGCGTCGAACGGGCATCGCTTGACACACAGCGCGCAGCGGATGCAACGCTCTTCATCGAGGATCATCGCCCCGCCCTGGTCCCAGCCGTAGGCCTCCTCGAGCTCCGGCAGCAGGCCCTCGGACTTGAGCTGATTGATGTCGACCATGTGGATGACGCCCTCCGGGCAGACGTCGGCACAGGCTCCGCACAGGACGCAGCGGAACGGGTCGAACCAGATGTTGAAGTTGCACATCAGGCAACGGGTCGACTCGGCCACCGCCCCGTTGGCGTCGTAGCCGAGCTCGACCGGTGTATTGAAGTTGACCTCCGGATCGGTCGACGGCATCCGCGCCGCGACGCTGACCACCGGGATGTGCTGGCGCGGCAGCACGTCGTAGAACTCGGGCATGTCGTGGCGCCACGAGCTGGTGATCTTGACGTTGGCGCTGACCGTGACGTCGATCCGGCCGGCCAGGTAGCGATCGATGGCATAGGCGCACTTCTTGCCATGGCCGGCCGCCTCGATCAGGGTCGTGGGGCCGGTCACGAAGTCGCCGCACGCGAAGAC
>JBKKDW010000089.1:0-10821 GCA_046708025.1 Candidatus Limnocylindrales bacterium | reverse complement strand
TTCGTCACGACCCCGACCGGGCGATCGCCACGGACCGCCACGAGTGCCGCCGCCCCACCGGAGAGCAGCGCGAACGCCTCGTCGAGGGTAGCCGAGGCCTCGACCAGTGGGAGGGGCGGGTCCATGACCTCGCCGACCGTTCGCTCGACTACGGCCGGATCGCGGAAGGCGCGGTCGAGGAGGCCCTTCTCGGAGATCGAGCCGACGAAGCCGGCCAGCTCGTCGCCGTCCGGTGCCTCCGATACGGGCAGCTGGCTGATGCCGTATTCCTGGAGGACCGCGATTGCGTCCCCGACGCTCTGCGTCGTCCGAGCGAGGACGACATCGGGCAGGGGCTCGGCATGGTGGCGGTCGCGGAGCAGGTCCCCAACGCGCACGACCGCGCCGGTCGTGGCCAGCAGCCCGTTCACGCGCATCCACTCGTCGTTGTAGAGCTTGGACAGGTAGTTTCGGCCACCATCAGGAAGCAGGACGACGACCATGGCGTCCTGCCCTCCGTCCGCCTCCATCATCTCGCGGACGACCTCCCGCGCTGCGACAAGCGCCGTACCGCACGACTCGCCAGCCAGGATCCCCTCCTCGCGGGTCAGCCGACGAGCCATGGCAAAGGCGTCCCGGTCACTTACCCTGATCCAGCGGTCGACGACCGATGGATCGTGGGTGCCTGGCACGAAGTCCTCGCCGACGCCCTCGGTCAGGTACGGGCGCGCAATGTCGCCGGACAGGACGCTGCCCTCGGGATCGGCACCGATCACCTGGATCCTCGGATTGCGCTGCTTGAGCGCGCGAGCCGCCCCGGAGATCGTGCCGCCGGTCCCGACACTGGCCACGAAGTGGGTGACCCGGCCGTCGGTCTGGTCCCAGATCTCCGGGCCGGTCGTCCGTTCGTGAGCGGTCGGGTTCTCCATGTTCCAGTACTGGTCGGGCTTGAAGGCGCCCGGTATGTCACGAGCCAGCCTGGCCGCCACCGAGTAGTAGCTCTCGGGTGACTCCGGCGCGACGTTGGTCGGGCACAGGACGACCTCAGCACCGTAGGCCCGAAGGAGCTGCTGCTTCTCCGACGACTGCTTGTCGGCCATCACGAAGATGCAGCGATAACCCTTCAGGGCCGCCGCGATCGCCAGCCCATGCCCGGTATTGCCCGAGGTCGGCTCGATGATCGTGCCACCCGGCTTCAGCAGGCCGGCTCGTTCGGCGGCCTCGATCATCGGCAGGCCGATCCGGTCCTTGACCGAGCCGCCCGGGTTGAGCATCTCGAGCTTGGCCAGCAGGAGCGGCTGACGATCGACGGGACCCAGGTCGCGAGTGATCCGGCTGATCCGGACCATGGGCGTACCCCCGACCAAGTCCAGGATCGACTCGGCGTACTGCATCTCGCGGAGGATACCCTGCAGGCTCGACCGCCTCATCCGTCGCGGTCGAGGCGACCGGGGCGCAGCATCAGCCAGGTCAGGCGGCGCCGGAGTCGGCGCGGATGCGACGGCGGATCCACACTCGCTTCCGCGAGCTTCTCGACCACCGGGCCGAGGATCGCCGCGAGAGCCGCGCTCATCCGACGCGCAACTTCGAGCTCCTCCCGAGAGTCCGGGGCCGGCAACGGAGCGCCCGGCTCGAGCCCAGCCAGCGCCCGGACCGAGGTGGCCGGCAGGACGCGCGAGGCCATCCGGCGGCTGAGATAGAGCTCCTCGGTGCCGGCCATCGCCAGCGGCACGATCGGAACCCCCGTGCGCAGGGCGATGACTGCCCAGCCCGTCCGAAACGCCCCGAGCCGGCCCGGCGGGCCACTCACTGTGCCTTCCGGCATCTGAACGAAGACGCCCCCGTTCGCGACGACGGCCCGAGCCGCCTCGACGTGCTGGTCCACGCCCACGCCGCCGCGCCAGACCGGGAGCAACCCGCCGAGTCGGTGAATGAGGCGCTCGCGCCAGCGCGAGGTGAATGTCGAGGGGGCGCTGCCCAGGAACCATGCCCGTGGCTCGACGGGAATGGCGTGGATCACCATGAACGGGTCCATCCAGCCGCGATGCGCCGCTGCGACCAGCAGGTAGGCGCCGGCAGGCAGGTGTTCCTGACCGTCGGTGCGGATCTGGAACCGGAACACCCCGAAGAGGACGAAGCGGGCCAACAGACGCAACAGGCGGTACAGGGCCGAGGCCCTCGACTCGGGTGGGCGGCCGAGCCACGCCAGGCCCTCGATGGCGCCGCCACGAGCCGCGGCGAGCGCCTCGGGTGCCACCCGTGCCGGAGGTGTACGTCGTCGCGAGGCTGCCGGGGCTTCGGGGTCGTCGTCCACCTCAGATCAGGCGGTCGGCCGTCCCAGGGCGCCCCAGGTCGTGCCGTCCGGACGACTCGGCGGATCGTCCGTCGGATGATCGGGGCGATGCCGCCAGACAAGCACGGCCACGGCCGGCACGATGAACAGCAACGACACGATCTGGGCGGTCGGAACGTTGAAGAAGGTCCAATTGTCCTGGCGCAGCGTCTCCAGCCCGAACCGGACGATCCCATACCAGGCGAAGAAGACGAGGATCAGGTCGCCCGGTCGCAGCCGCGAGCGGAACCGGAAACCCAGCCAGATCAGCACGACCGCACCCAGCAGCCCGGACAACGACTCGTACAGGAAGAGCGGGTGGAAGCGGGTCGTCTCGGGAAGCGTGTCGCACATGTACGCGGCGACCCGATGGGCGCAATCGATCGGGATGCCCCAGGGCAGGGTCGTCGGCGGGCCGTACAGCTCCTGGTTGAAGAAGTTCCCCCAGCGGGCCACAGCCTGCATCGCGAACAGGGCGGGCGCGATGATGTCCGCCCAGCGCCAGAAGGGCAACCGCTTGAGCCTCGTATAGACGATCACGGCCAACAGGCCCGTCGCGATCCCGCCATAGACACCGAGCCCGGTGTACGGCGGCAGGACGATCTTGAGGGGGTCGTCCTGGTAGAGCGCCCATTGATCGACAACATGGTAGAGGCGCCCGCCGACCAGGGCCGCCACTGCCACGACGATCATCGCGTTGCCGACGACGTCGGCATCCTCGCCGGCCCGTCGAGCGAGTCGGACGAGGATCTGGTAGGAAACTGCCAGGCCGATGGCGTAGCCGATGCCATACCAATAGACAGGCAACGGCCCGAGCTGGAAGGCGATCGGGTTCGGGACGAAGTCGAGCATCCGGCGAGTGTAGCGGGCGCGCTCCCTATACTCGCCGCCAGTGAACGCCGAGTTCAACGTCTGGCTGCTGATTGTCGGGCTCGTCCTGGGAGCCGGCCTGGTCTGGGTCGTCATGATGGACGCGCGCCGGCGGGAGGCGGACATCGATGCCCTCGAGCGGCCACGCGAAGCGGCCTGGCTGTCGGCGATCCTGGCCGAGGATGGCCACGACGTGAGCCTGGAGGCGGCCGAACAGATGCTGCTCCTGCACCGGGCGTACCTCGACGCGCCGCCGCCTGACGAGCTCGAGGAGGAGCTCGAGGAGGAGCTCGATGAAGAGCTCGAGGATCGTCCTGCCGCCGCCGACGACGAGGCATCTGCCCCGACCGGGGGAACCGCCTAAAGCGTGCCGGCCAGCACGGGTTCGCCGCCAAGCGTTGCGCCCGAAGCATCCACCAGCGAGACCCCGAACGTGGCCCCGCTGGTCAGACCTTGGACGGCCGGGACCGGTCCGATCCAGTAGGCCAGGTCGTCACTGAAGAACATCCGGCCCACCCGCTCGCGCTGGCCGGCCAGCTCGACCCAGCAGCGGTATTCCCGGCCATCCGGAGGTGGTGTCAGACCGGTCGCGACGACCACGAGCTGCGAGGTCGACGCGGAGTAGATGATCGTGCCGGCGAGGTCCGGCTGTCCGCCGGTGAGCGCGACACGCCGGGCGTCCGGTTCGGCGGTGACCTCCAGGGTGGCGTTCGTGACGATCTCGAGGGCGGCGATCGTGTTCGTCAGGCTTACCAGGCGGTTGTCCACCTGCGCGCCGACGATGGCTGACGTGACGACCACCGAGACGACAACGGCGGCGGCAATCGCCGCGACCCAGCCTGGGGCCAGCCGTGCCGGTCGCGCGGCGCCCGATGGCGGACCAGCAACGCCGCCTGCCAGGCCGCGCAATACGCCGCCGGCCCGGATCAAGGCCAGGCTTCGCTCCCGCAGATCTGCCGGTGCCATCTCGCGCACGACCTGGCGAATGACCCTCGACGATCGTTCCAGCCGGGCCAGCTCGACGGTACACGCGGGACAGCCGGCGAGATGCGCGGCCACCGCCTGGGCGGCCGGCGTGTCGCCAGCCATCAACCGGTCGAGCCCGCCTGGCTCCACGGCCGAAAGCTCGAGCTGTTCCCAGGTCGCGCCGTGGTCCATCGTGTCCTATCGATCCCGGCTGGTCGTGCCAGCCACATCACCGAGATCGGCTGACGGGCCGAACTCCCCGCCCAGAGCCTCGCGCAAGCGCCGCAGCGCTCGCCGGGTGCGGGTCTTCACCGTGCCCAGCGGCCAGTCGAGCCGATCGGCGATCTCGGTCTGCGACAGATCCTCCTGGTAGGCCAGCAGGATCACGGTTCGCTCCTGGTCGGGTATCGCCCCGATGGCCGTCCGGATCGATTCGCGCAGCCCGGCCAGATCGGCGGCCTTCTCAGGCCCGGGCGACGGGCTGGCTCCGGCCACAACCGTGCCAGTGGCGATGGCCCGCTCGAGGCTGCGCGTCTCGCTCTCGTCGAACGTCGCCGCCGGCGCGACCGAAGCGAGACGCGGACGACGCCCGGCCGCCCGCAACCGATCGATCGCTCGGTTGCGGCCGATCGAGTGCAGCCAGGCGACCAGTGACCCTGTCGCCGGGTCGAACAGCTCGGCCCGATTCCACGAGCTCAGGAACGTATCCTGCACGACCTCCTCGGAGATCCCTCGATCGGCCGTCAGCCGATAGGCCGATGCGAAGATCGCCTGGCCGTATCGGTCGTAGAGGGTCGCGAGCGCAGCTTCCGAACCTGCCACCAGTTCCCGGATGAGCGTGGCCTCGTCGGGCCGGGCTGTTCGAACCTCTTCCACCTGTTACGCCTCGCCGGCCCGATCGGTTTCGACCGCGTGACCAGTCCCCCGCTTCACCAGTCCCCCGCTTCACCAGTCCCCCGCCGGTCGCCGGGCAACGCCCACCAGCGAGCCGGCGGGCAAGTGCGCCTCCAGGCACGCGACACCCTCGGCACCGGCCAGCGCGTAGTGGATGGTGCCGGCCGGAAGGTCGAGCCGGTCGCCCCGGTCGAGATCGACCCGCTCGTCGGTCGCCGGAAGGTCGAAGCGGATGGAGCCGCGCTCGACGACGATGACCTTGTCGTAGGGGTGGTCGTGAGCGTTGTAGCGTGCGCCCGGGCCGTTCGCCCAGCCCGTGGCCTGGAGTCCCTGGTCCAGCATCCGGCGCGCCAGGGTCTGCATCTTGGCTCGGTCTGCCGACATGGCTCGGCTCAGCCGGCGACCGAGACCCCGACCAGCGAACCGATCAGGTAGGTCACGACGGAGGCGCCCAGACCGATCCCGAGCTGGCGGGCGCCGGAGAAGATGGCGCTGCGGCCGGTCAGCAGGCTCACCGCCGCACCGACCGCGAAGAGAGCCATCAGGCTCAGGCCGAGGCTGATGGCCAGCACGGCGGTTCCCCCCCCGAACAGGTATGGCACGACCGGTACGGCGGCACCGACGGAAAACGCGACGAACGAACCGCCGGCGGCGCCCCAGGCGGAGCCAAGCTGGTCCGGGTCGAGGCCGAGCTCCTCGCGCACCAGCATGTCCAGGGCCATCTCCGGATCCTCGAAGATCCGGTGTGCGATTCGCGCCGCCTCGCCATGGGTGAAACCCTTGGCCCGATAGGACGCGGCCAGCTCCGCCTCTTCCTCCTCGGGCATGGCCTCCATCTCGGCCCGCTCGAGGGCGATCTGGCGCTCGAACAGCTCGCGCTGGCTCTGCATCGAGATGTACTCACCCGCGGCCATGCTGAATGCCCCCGCGAGCAGACCGGCGACCCCCGCCACGAGGATGAAACTGGGGTTGCCGGCCGCGGCGCCGGTCACGCCCATGACCAGCGAGAGGTTGCTGACCAACCCGTCGCTGACCCCAAAGATGATCGCGCGAAGCGTCCCGGATCGGCCGCCCCGGCGGTGCCACTGTTCGCGTTCGCCAACCTCGGCGGCGCTGCTCGCCCTCCGGGCGATGGCCACCCCGTCCCGGTCCGATCCGCGTTGGCGAGGCGCAGCGGTTCCCGCGTCTGCGTCTGCCTTGAGCCGGTCCCAGATCTCGGCATGTTCGCGCTCATCCGCGGCGATGGCCGCGACCTCGGGCGAGGCGGCCTGCGCCTCGTAGCTCTCCTCCTCCTCGCCTTCGAGGGCCTTGACCAGATCGGCGACTGATGCCGTCCCCAACAGACGGGCGGCCAGGATGATGAAGCGGACGCGCACTCGCGGCCCATCGACGGCCGGCACGGTGGCGCCCAGCTCGCGCAGCTTCGCGGCCCAGACCTCGGCGTGACGGCGCTCGTTGGCAGCGATTCGACGGAATGCGTCGGCCCGGCGCGGGTCCGATTCGATGCCGGCCAGGGCGTCGTAGAGCACGATCGCGTCACGTTCCAGCTTGAGGTTGTCGAGGCTCTGCTCGACGTCGATCGGGGGCACGACCGCATCGTAGGGCATTGACGGCCAACGACGACGGGTAGACTCGGGCTGATGCCACCTGCCCATCGGCCGGCTTTGCGCTACCTTCGGGCGGCCGACGTCGTGAGCGCGATGCCCGACCTGGACGACCGCCTTGCGTTGGCCGAGCAAACCCTGATCGCCCTGGTCAACGATGCCGAGCTGCCACCCAAGATCGGCATCCATCCGCGACCCGAGGGCTCCTTCGTCCACGCCATGCCCGCCCACCTGCGCGGTGCCGGGCCGGCTGGGAGCGATGACCTGATCGGCATGAAATGGGTCGCCGGATTCGCCACCAACAACGCCCGCGGGCTGCCGGCCATCAACGCGCTCGTGATCCTCAATGACCCTGCTACCGGGCTGCCCCGGGCGATCCTCGACGGTGGACCAATCACGGCCGTCCGGACGGCCGCGGTCTCGGGCGTAGCGATCCGACACTACGCACCCGTGATCCACGGACGACCGCCGCGGGCCGCCCTGATCGGCGGCGGAGTCCAGGGTCGAAGCCACCTTCCCGTGCTTGGGCGAATGTTGCCCGGCGTCAGGCTGGCGCTCTTCGATCGACACCCGGAGCGAGCCAAGGCTCTCGCCGAGGAGGCCGGGCGGACGGCCGGGATCAGCCTGGTGACGATCGCGACAGACGCGCGCTCGGCCGTGCGGGAGGCGGACGTGGTGGTGACGGCGGCTTCCTTCGGGCCGGTTCGGCAGGTCATGACGATGGACTGGTTGGCGCCCGACGCGCTGGTGGTGCCGGTGGACTATGCGACCTATTGCGCGGCCGAGGTGGCTCGTGAGGCGGCCCTGTTCCTGGTCGACCATCGCGCCCAATTCCTGGCGGCTCGGGAAGCCGGCTTGTTCACGGATTACCCCGAGCCGTCGGCCACGATCGGCGAGGTGATCCTGGCAGGGACCTCGAGGCCGTCGACCGGCCGGGTCGTCGCGACCCATCTCGGTGTCGGTCTGGCCGATGTCGTGTTCGCCACGGCGATCCTCCGGCGCGCCGAGGAGCTGGGCCTGGGCATCGAGCTTCCGCGCTGACAGCGCGGCCGCGAGCACGGATGACCAGCAGGAACACGGGTCGCCCGCCACACTATCGAGCGGTGCGCCTCATCAAGTCGGTCCTGGCGATCCTGGTCGTGCTGGTCATGGCGGTCGCGGTGGTGGCTGTCGGCCTGCTGGCCGCGTTGACCGCGCGCGTCCGGTGGCGGAGCGGTGGCACGGTGCCCCTGCCGTTCAGCGCACGAGCCATCGACGCGGCTGCGCCATCGACCCTCACCGTCGCGCCATGACTGCCCGGATGAAGGCAGATCGAGGTGGCACGGACCTCGTGGTCATTGGGGCGGGAACGATGGGTGCCTGGACGGCCCTGCACGCCCGGCGCCAGGGCCGGCAGACGCTGCTCATTGACGCCTTCGGAGCCGGGCACTCGAGGGCGACCTCGGGCGACGAGACCCGGATCATTCGCTCATCCCATGGCGCCGATGCGTTCTATAGCCGCTGGTCGCGCGAGGCCCGCGAGGCCTGGATCGAGCTTGGCGAGGCCAGCGGCGAGCGCCTCTTCCTCCCGGCCGGCGCGCTCTGGTTCGCCCGCGCTGCTGGGGGTTTCGAGGAGGCGTCGGAGCAGACCCTGCGCGAACTGGACATCCCGGTTGAACGCCTCAGCCCGGCCGAGGTGGCCGCCCGCTGGCCGCAATTGGCGACCGACGATCTGGCCTTCGCCACGTTCGAGCCCGAGGCCGGGCTGTTGATGGCACGGCGGGGTATCGCCGCCGTCGCGCGCCAGTTCGAGGCCGAAGGGGGCTGCTTCGAGCTCGCCTGGGTGGGGCTCGGGAAGCAGCGTGGCCGGCGGCTCCTGGATGTCGCGGTCAGCGACGGCACCCACCATGCCGCTGATCAGTTCGTGTTCGCTGCCGGACCATGGCTGCCGCGCCTCTTCCCGGAGGTGGCCGGCGACCTGATCCGGGTAACCAAGCAGGACGTCGTGTTCGTCGGATCCCCAGCCGGCGACGGGCGCTTCGGCGCGCAGCATCTCCCGTGCTGGGTGGATTACGCGGCGGCATTCTATGGCATCCCGGACGTCGAGGGCCGGGGCATGAAGATCGGCCCGGACCGATATGGCCCGGTGTTCGACCCGTCGCACGGCGAGCGAATCGTGGATCCGGAGTCGGTTCGCCTGGCCAGGCGCTACCTGGCGCAACGCTTCCCGGACCTGGCCGACGCACCGGTCGTGGAGACGCGCGTCTGCCAGTACGAGACGACGCCGGACACCCACTTCGTCATCGATCGTCATCCCGCCTTCGACAACGTCTGGCTGGTCGGGGGCGGATCGGGCCACGGCTTCAAGCACGGTCCGATGATCGGTCGGCATCTCGTGGGTCGGCTGGCGGGTGCGCCGCTCGCCCCCGGTGAGGAACGTTTCGGCCTCGGCCACATGCGCACGCCGCAGGCGAACCTGCGCACCGGGGCAGACGCAATGGTCGCCGGCTGGGCCGACTGGTAACCGCGCCGCAGATGAGGCTCAACTCGAGCGGCGCTCGCTATTCGCTGACCTCGAGCGGGCCGTCGGGGACTTCAATCAGGATCCGCCCGTCGTTCACGACGACCGGGTAGACCGCCAGCGGCTCTTCGGCCGGTGGGTCAAGCGGCTCGCCGTTCTCCAGGTCGAAGCGCGACAGGTGGAGCGCGCAGGTCAGGGTCCCGGCGGTCAGGAAGCCCTTGTCCAGCTCGAAGTACTCGTGGCTGCAGACGCCCTGCACGGCCGACAGCTCGCCACCGCTGTTGACCACGAGGACCTGGTCCGTGCCGTCCACCCAGGCCATCTTCATGGTGCCCTCGGGGACCTCATCGACGCCGAGGAGGTCGATCCGTCTCACGCTGCGGCGTCGGCTCCAGCACCCGTGCCGGCGTCCCATTTCTGCTCGAGCCGCTGGCGCAGGCGATGCTGGGCGTCCGCCAGCGGGACTCGGGCGACGACCGGCTCCAGGAAGCCCAGCACGATGAACTTGCGTGCCTCGTCGGGCGGGATCCCGCGGCTCTCCAGGTAGAACAGCTGGGTTTCGTCGATCGGGCCGACCGAGCTCGCGTGGGCGGCCCGGCGGCAGTCGGGCTGATCGATCTCGAGCGACGGGATCGCCACGGACCGGGTCGCCTTGGCCAGGTTCATTCCGAATTCGCCCAGGAAGCTGTCCGTCCCGATCGCGCTCCGATCGATCACGATCATGCCCTTCATGAACGAGCGGGCCCGGTCCAGCAGGGCGCCCTTCGACAGGAGGTTGCCAGTCGTGTCGCGACCGATGTGGCGCGTATACGAAGTCAGGTCGAACAGCTGACTCTCGGCACCGAACACGATCTCGACCTGCTCGACGGAGCTGCGGTCGCCCTCCAGACGATTGTCCACCCGGCTCCGAACCAGCCGTGAACCCAACTGGGCCAACGCCCAGTGCAGCGATGCCCCTTCGCCGATCACGGCGTGGCGGTTGTGCAAGGCGACCGTCGTCGGCGGCAGCTCCTGGAGGCTGGCAACGGCAAGCGTCGCGTTGCGACCCAGGCTGACCTCCAGGGTCCCGGCCAGGAGCGACTGGCCCGCGCCGGCCGGGATCGGTCCGGACGCGCCAAGCTCCTCCACGATCGAGGCCCCGGCGCCGTCGCCCAGGCTGATCCGGGTCCGGCCGATGAGCGCGCGATCGGCCACGCCGACCGACCAGCGCAGGACGATCGGGCGCTCCAGGCGGACGCCGGCGGGCACGTGCAGGCGTACGCCCTGGCTCCAGAAGCCGCGGGCCAGGGCCGCCAGCTTGTCGTCAGCGGGGAGGCCGGCACCGCCTTCGAGCTCGGCGCGAAACCCGTCCGGATCGCGGGCCAGGGCGGTGCCGAAGGTTTCGAGGATGACCCCGGCGGCGACCGCTGCGGGCTCGAGCGCCAGGCCGGCCACCCCGTCCTCCCGCAGGTCGATCAATCCCGCCGCGCCGTCGGGAAGCCTGGCCGACGCAATCGGGTTGGGCGTGCTGGCGGTGCGGAGGTAGGGCGCCGCGTTCAGCAGGTCGGCATTCCGCAGGTCGACGTAGGTGGTATACAGCTGGTTCGACTCGATCGGGAGCGCCTCGAAGGCCTCAAGAGCGGCGATCCGTTCGGCGCGCAGCCAGGCCGGCTCGGCGCGTTCGGTCGACAAGGACT
>JBKKDW010000088.1:0-3327 GCA_046708025.1 Candidatus Limnocylindrales bacterium | reverse complement strand
TGCCGTCGTAGTGGGCGCGGACCTGGATGAGGTCGACCTTCCAGGTTCCTTCGCCCTGTCCTTCCTCCAGCGTGCCCTGAAGCTCACCGCGGAAGCCGGCGGGCAGACCGACTCCGGTCTGGCCGCTGCCTTCGAAGGTGGCGTTGAGAAGGCCCTGGTTGAGGGAGCCTTCGAACGAGGCGTCGAATTTCTCGCCGCTGAGGGTGGCGCCGGTGATCCGGCCCTCCGCGCTCGTTCCGCGCGCGTTGACGGTGAGCTCCATGGTGCCCGCGACGCCGCCTTCGAACGTTCCCTGCCACCGCCCGCGATTGGGAGACGAGCAGGCGCTCGAGACGCCGAGCGCCAGCACCAGCGCTGCCGCGAGGACGTAGGGGTGCTTTCGCTCAGCCATCCACGAAGTCGACCGGCCAGCTCGGGTGCCAGGGCCGCTCGCGCTCGAAGGTGCGCGCCGCGCGCAGCACCAGGTCGTCGCGGTGCCGCGGCCCGACGATCTGCAGCCCGATCGGGAAGCCGGCGCGCGACAGCCCGGCCCGCACCGTGGCCGCCGGATGCCCCGACATGTTGAAGGGGATGGTCAGGGCGCCGGCCGCCGCCGGCGGCTGCGGCTTGCCTTCGGTCTCGGTGGGGAAGGGGCCACGACTCGGTGGCGGATCGAACGAGACCGTGGGCAGCAGCAGCAGGTCGTAGTCGCGGAAGAGGTCGGCGCACCATTGGTTCAGCTCGGCGCGCCGCCGCCGCATGGCGTCCCAGGTGGCGGGGTCGAACCGGCTCGATTCGCGCATGCCGCTCACGATGGCGCGCGTGATGTCGCCCTCGCGCTCCGGCAGCCACTGCGAGTGGACGCCGGCGAGATCGAGATAAACCAACGACGACCACTCGGCGCCGAGCTGCGGCGGACCGCCGGCGATCGACGACAGGCGATGGCCGAGCCCGCCGAAGACGCGGGTGGCGTCTTCGACCGCCGCCGCGATGTCCGACTGCACCGCGGCGTAGCCGAGATCGCCCGATACCGCGATGCGCAGCGGTGAATCGAACGGGCGGTTCACTTCATCCTGGTAGCGCAGCCCCGACGCCGGCAGGCTGGTGGGATCTTCGTCGCTCGGTCCCGCCACCACATCGAGGAAGAGCGCGCCGTCCTCGACCGTCTTGGTGAGCGGCCCGTAGACCGAGGTCGCCGACCAGTCCCAGCGCGAGAACGGACCCCGCCGCACGCGACCGGCCGAGGGTTTGAGGCCGAACGCGCCGACGAACGACGCCGGGATGCGGATCGAGCCGCCGCCGTCACTCGCCGTGACCAAGGGCAGGACGCCGCCGGCCATGAGCGCCGCCGAGCCGCCGCTCGAGCCGCCCGGAGTGTGTCCGAGATTCCAGGGCGAGCGGGTGTCTTTGAAGAGCAGGTTCTTGGTGATGGCGGTGAAGCCGAACTCGGGCGTGTTGGTCTTGGCGACGACGATCGCCCCGGCCGCGGTGAGCCGCGCCACCTGCGTCGAGTCGCAGGTGGCCACGTTGTCGCGGAACGGGACCGAGCCGAAGGTGGTCTTCATGCCGGCGACGTCCTCGAGATCCTTGACCCCGAGCGGGATACCCTCGAGCGGCCGCTCCTCGCCACGTGCGAAGCGCGCCTCGCTGTCGCGGGCGGCGGCGAGCACCTGGTCGCGATCGCGCAGCGCGACCACCGCGTTCAATGCGCCATGGGTCAAGTCGACGCGGTCGAGCACCGCGGTCGCCAGCTCGGTCGGCGAGATCTCGCGCCGGCGCATGCGGTCGCGCAGCTGATGGAGGCTCCAGGTGGCCATCTCCTTCGCCATCAGTCGCCTCCCGCCGCGGCTCCGCCCACCTTGCCGTAGTCCACCGAGAGCCAGCTCTCGGGGCGCACCGTGACGCGGATCGATCCGCGATGTCCCACCTCGCCGCCGGGGGTTTGAACGTAACGATCGCCGCGCTCGCGGCCGAGGTAGCGGTGAGCCAGTGGGCGGGTGTCGCGCTCCAGCTCGGCGCCGCCGATCGCCGTCACCGGGCCTTCGACGCTGAGGTACTGATAGGGCGCGGTCTCGGTCTGGACGCAGAGGCTGACGCGCACGCCTTCCGCCAGCAGCTTGCCCTTGCGCGAGTCGCGCTCGGTCACGAACCAGACCTCGCCGCCGGGCTGGTAGCCGTACCAGATCGGGGCCGCCAGCGGTCCGCGATCGGGCTGCGTGAGGCTCAGCACGCCGACGTGCACTCCGGCGAGAAACGCCTGGCGCTCCTGTTCGGTCATCCGATAGCTGCTCAATCGAGCCCTCCTCTCTCGCGGCGCCTGCCGCCTTCGGTTTCTTCCCAGTCTATGCCGGGCGCCGCCCTCGCCCTGCCTGGTCGCGCTGACGAGGGGCGGCGATCGATCCGCCCCAGGGTGCTCGCCGAGCGTGATCCCGATGCTCGCTGGGTGCAATAGGATCTCCCCGGGAGGAAGCGACGCAAGCACGTCGAGACAGCAACCGTCCGGTGATCGAGAAAGGAGCCCTGCATGTTCTCTTCGCCCTGCCGCACGATGGTCTTCACCTTGATCCTCTTCGCCGTTCTGATCTCTCCGGGCGTGAGCCAGGAGAAGGCTGGCACTCACGGCGTCTTCCTGGCCGACTCGGTCAAGTGGCAGCCCGGCCCGCCGTCACTCGACGCTGGCGCGAAGTTCGCCGTGCTCGAAGGGGACCCCGCCAAGGAGGGAGTTTTCACCATGCGCCTGTGGCTGCCGGACGGGTTCAAGATCAAGCCCCACTGGCACCCGGCCGTAGAGCACATCACGGTCGTTTCGGGCACGTTCAACCTCGGCATGGGCGACACTTTCGACGCAGCGAAGGCGCAGGCCCTGCCGGCCGGCGCCTTCGCGTTCATGCCGCCGAAGATGAACCACTTCGCTTCGGCGAAGGGAGACACCGTCGTCCAGCTCCACGGCGTGGGTCCTTGGCAGATCAACTATCTCCAAGCTGCCGACGACCCGCGCAAGAAGCAGTGAGCTGAACGGCCCGCCGCCGGTCGCCGCCTTGTCGGCCTACCGGTTCCAGAGGTCGTCCCACCAGGAGCGCGGTGTCGCGGCGGCGGGAGCGCGATCGAGGCCCATGCGCTGCCGGATCTCGGCCAGCTCCCAACCGGTGAGGCTGGCCAGGGTGCGAGCCTCGGCCTCCCATCGGGCCGGGAGAGCCGCCTGATACTGGCGTCCCGCCGAGCACCGCGCGGCGCCCGACCAGGCATGCCGCAGGACGTAACGACCCTGGAAGTTGGTGCGGTCGCCGGTCTCGCGTAGCACCAGGTCGTCGTGAAAGCCGGCGGCGTCGTAACGCACGTGGAGCCGCG
>JBKKDW010000087.1:0-19142 GCA_046708025.1 Candidatus Limnocylindrales bacterium | reverse complement strand
GAGGGCCGGTCGCCGCGGCGATAGCGTACGCGCCGAGACCCGAATGGACGGTTCGTGCTTGGCCGCGCCCGCAGGCCGGCGGCGGAGCGGCCACCCGCGACGCTACTGGCCGTGGCCTACGATCGACTCGGCTACTCCCACTCGATCGTGGCCGGTGGCTTCGAGCTGACGTCGTAAACCACCCGGTTGACGCCTGGGACCTCGTTGACGATGCGCGACGAGATCTTGCCCAGGACGTCGTACGGGAGCTTCGCCCAGTCCGCGGTCATCCCGTCCTCGGAGGTCACGGCGCGAATGGCCACGACATTGGCGTAGGTCCGACCGTCACCCATGACGCCCACCGAGCGAACCGGGGTCAGGATCGCAAACGACTGCCACAGCGAGCGATACAGGTTGGCCGCCTTGATCTCGTCGATGACGATCCAGTCCGCCTCGCGCAGCGTGTCGAGCCGCTCGCGGGTCACCTCGCCGATGATCCGGATGGCGAGCCCGGGACCAGGGAACGGCTGGCGAAGCACCATCGCCTCGGGTAGCCCAAGCTGCAAGCCGACCCGCCGAACTTCGTCCTTGAACAGGTAGCGCAGCGGCTCGATCAGCTGGAATCGTAGATCGGCTGGCAGCCCGCCCACGTTGTGGTGGGTCTTGATCTTCTGGGCGGCCTTGGTCTCCGAGGTCGCCGACTCGATCACGTCCGGATACAGCGTGCCCTGGGTCAGGAAGTCGATCCGGCCCAACTTTTCGGCCTCTTCCTCGAAGACCCGGATGAACTCGTCGCCGATGATCTTGCGTTTCTGCTCCGGATCCTCGACCCCCGCCAGGCGAGCCAGAAAGCGATCGCGCGCGTCCACCATCACCAGGCGCATCGCGAGATCGCGCTCGAAGGTGATCCGGAGAAGTTCCGATTCCTTCTTGCGCATCAGGCCGTGGTCGACGTAGATGCAGGTCAGCCGGTCGCCCACCGCGCGATGCACGAGCGCCGCCGCGACCGCCGAATCCACGCCACCGGACAAGGCACAGATGACCAGTCCGTCCGAGCCGGTATCGCGGGCATGGGCATCGACCCGCTCGCGGATCCCGGCCACGGTCGTCTCGATGAAGTTGGCAGCCGTCCAGGTAGGCTCCGCACCGGCGATCCCGACCACGAAGTTGCGCATAACGTCGCGCCCGCGCGGCGTATGGACCACCTCCGGATGGAACTGGATGCCGTACAGGTTGCGGCTCGGGTCGGCCAGCCCGGCGAACGGCGTCGAATCCGTCTGGGCCGTCGCCCGGAAGCCCTCGGGCAGCCTCGTGATGGAGTCGCCGTGGCTCATCCACACCGGCTGCTCGCGCTCGATGCCCTTGAACAGGCCGTCGTCATGGGTGATCGTCACGTTGGCTGGACCGTATTCGCGGTGGGACGCGGGAAGCACGTCGCCACCCAGCTCCTGGGCCATCAGTTGGGCGCCGTAGCAGATCCCCAGGACCGGGATCCGGCCCGCCCAGACGGCCGGATCGGGCCGCGGCGCGCCTTCGTCATAGACCGAGCTCGGACCGCCGGACAGGATGATCGCGCGGGCGCCGCGCCGTTCGAGCTCGGCGTACGGGGTGTCGTGCGGGAGCAGCTCGGAGTAGACATCGAGCTCGCGGACACGGCGCGCGATCAGCTGGGCGAACTGGCTCCCGAAATCCAGCACCACGACCGGTCGCATGGCATCGTCGGTGCCCGGTCGGTCACGGGCGGATCGCTCCGGCGCGGGCGCGTTGAGGGCGGTCTCCAGGTAGGCCTCGACCTCGGCGTCATCGGGGGCCAGGATCCGGTGGCCGGCGTTGGCGGCCTCCCCGTGCACCGTCTTGCCGCGATCCCTCGCCGCGGGTGGGTGCTCGGGCTGCTTCAGAGGGAGCTCGCCGGGCGGCTCGTCCGCTTCCGCCTCGCCGGACTCCGTCTCGGTCGCCTCCGCCATCGTCGATCGCGCCCTCCGCTCGCCGTGCCGCCCGCCGGGGACAGTGTACCGGCCCGGGCTCGTCACCCCAGGTCGGCGGGTGACGGGCGGCGGGTCAAGGACCGACCGCGTCGAGCACCTCGCGGATCGCTGCGACGATCGCATCCGGGCGTTCACTCGGGACGATCATCGGCGGGTGTTGGGCCGCACCGGCTCGACAGGGCGCGGGTCACCGAGATGTCCACGCCGATGGCCTGGACTCAGCCGCTGGCGACCGACTCCAGGCGACGTTTGAAGGCTTCGAGGTCGAGGGTCGCGGCGCGCCGGACCTGGGGCGCCACCATCGACTCGAACATCCGGAAGCGGAGCGGCAGGCCAATGCGCAGCGTCCAGCCCAGGCGTGTCGCGAGAGGGCCGTCGGCCTCCAGGCCAGCCTCGATCTCGATCGTCACGCCGTCCGGATCACGGCCTCGCAGCCCGAACGCCTTGGCTTGATCAAGCTCCGTGATCGCTCCGTCGAGCACGGTCGACCGACCGCCGACCGTCTGGGCGATGCGCACCGTGGATCCGACTGTCAACGGCCCGCCGTCGCGTCGCTCAACGCGAACGATCCCCGACGCGATCAGCCATTCGGGAAACCGCTCCACCGCGGTCAACTCGGCGAACACCTCGGCCGGGACGCGCCCGATCCGGGTCTCGATCTCGACCGTGATCGTCATGCCTGCTCTTCGACTGGTTCGACCGGCCGGATGCGAAAGGCCGGGCCTGATCCAAGTCGCTCGGCAGGCGTCCCGTAACGGAGGATGAGTTCTCGGATTGCCGCCGCGAATTCGGCTTCGACGAGGGGTTCGGCAACGCCGCTAAAGGAACGCTCCGCGATCGTCACGGTGCACGCCGGATCGTCCAGCAGGTTGGCCGCCCAATCGGCGCCGGAGCCAGCCGCCACCACGATCGATCCGTCCGGCAGATCAACGAAGCCCACGTGCGCCCGGGCCGGCCGGCCGCTCACCCGCCCCCGTGTCTCCAGGAGGGCGACTTTCCCCCACCCCGCGAGTTGTTCACCGATGTCCATATGGGATGTCCTGAATGCCTTGCCATAACCCCCGGACGCTGGTCGGCGGCCCGGCACGTTGCCGCTGGCCACCGACGCTGGTCGCCAGGCCGGCTGTGGGTCGCCGTGCCGCGTCGCACGGCGGGAATATCAGCGGCTCCGCTGCCAGGACTTGCCCTCGGTCCGGGCCGACGGGGCGTAGACCAGCTCGACTTGCTGCATGTCGCGAATCGTCCGGGCGCCAAGGGCCGCCATCGACTGGCGCAGCGCTCCGATGAGATTCTCCGAGCCGTCCGTGACCTGGGCCGGGCCGAACAGGATGCGCTCCAGGGACCCTCCGGTCCCGACCGTGATCCGGGTTCCGCGGGGCAGGGTCGGCGACGGCGCGGCCATCCCCCAGTTCGTGCCGCGGCCGGGCGCCTCCTCGGCCCGGGCCAGGGGGGAACCAAGCATCAGGGCGTCCGCTCCGGCGGCGAACGCCTTGGCCAGCTCGCCGCCTCGACGCATCCCGCCGTCGGCAACCACCGGCACGTAGCGCCCGGTCTCGGCCTGGTAGGCATCGCGCGCCGCCGCGACGTCGCTGATGGCGGTCACCTGCGGCACCCCGATCCCGAGCACCTCGCGGGTCGTGCAGGCGGCACCCGGACCGACGCCAACCAGCACAGCCGCGGCGCCCTGTTCCATCAGGGCGAAGGCGGCCTCGGCGTTGGTCGTGTTGCCGACGGCGACCGGGATCGGCATGTAGCGAGTGAAATCGGCCAGCGACAGCGGGTCGTAATCGGCCGCAAGGTGGCGTGCGCTGGAAACCTGGCTCTGGACCAGGAACAGGTCGGCCCCGTGCTCGGCACAGAACGGGCCGAGGCGCCGGGCCGCACCCGGTGTCGCCGCGACGGCTGCCTTCGAGCCTGCGGCGTGGATCTCGTCGAGCCGGCGCGCAATCAGGTCATCGCGGACCGGCTGCCGGTAGGCCTCGGCCAGGAGCGCGTGCACTTCGGCGTCGGGCGACGTCGCGATCCGCTCGAGGACCGCATCGGGATCGTCGTAGCGGGTCTGGATGCCCTCGAGATTGAGGACGGCGAGGCCACCCAATCGACCCAGCTCCCCGGCGAAGCGGGCATCGACCACGGCGTCCATCGCCGAAGCGAGCACCGGGATCGCGAGCTGAAGCCCGCAGAACTCCTGGCCAAGATCGACGTCGGTTGGCTCGATCGTCTCCGTCCCGGGGGCGAGCGAGACATCGTCGAAGCCGTACGTCGCGCGGATCGAGTCGACCTTCGAGCGAAACATCCGGCGACTGGCGGAGGGGCTGGCCTGGGTCTGGTCGAGCACGGACTCTCCTTGGCGGCGCCGCCCGAGTCTACCGCGGCGGGCGGGCGACGCGTCGGCCGGCCCGGTCGAGCTCGAACCAGCGGGCAAGTTCGGCGTCGGCGGCGATCCGCTCCAGCAGGTCGAGCGAGGCGCGGTACGGTGGCCAGACGGACCTGTGGGCGGCCTCCCCGTGTCCCACCCAGGCCAGATCGACATGTTCGCTCGACAGGCGCGGCTCGAGGTCAGGTCGAACGCGGGCAGCCAGGATCACGCTATTGACGATCGCATCGAGATCCTCGGCATAGAACGAGCTAACCTGGTCGAGGTCGAACAGGGCCTCGATGTCGTCGCCGGAGAAGCCGGTCTCCTCCTCGATCTCCCGGAGCGTGGCGGCGGGTACGGTCTCGCCCGTCCCCAGGCCACCGGTCACCGGCTGCCAGATGCCCGGGAAGATCCGGTCGGCGGCGCGCCGGATCAACAGGTACTCCACGCCGCCGGCGGCCGGGACCCGAAAGACCCACGCCTCGATCAGATCGGGACGAACCGGGCTCATCGGCTCGCTGGTGACGTCACGATCTCAGCCGCGATCCGGTGGAGCTGCTCGAGATGCATCAGGTCGTGGACACCGGCGAAGAGCAGCCACTCCCCGCAGCGCAGCCGCCCCACGAGCGGATGCTCGAGCGGGCACGGCTCGTCCTCGTGACCGGCGACCTGACCCGCCGCCCGGGCCACGATCCGCTGGCTCTGGGCAAGCTTCCGGACAAGCTCGTCCCGGCTGGCGTCGGACGGGCCGGGCACGCTGGGCGTAACGATCGGAGCGTCGGCCGGCCAGCGACCTCTCGCCGCCAGCCCGGCCGCCAGGGCGAGACCGGCCCGAGATGTGGCGTCGTGCCCGACCGCCTCGGCGACCGTCCAGTCACCTTCTCCGCCGGGGGCGGCGAAGGCGTCGCGCGGGAGCGTCTCGACCGCGCTGATGAGCGCTTCGACCACGACGTCGAGCTGCGCCAGGATCCCTGCCGCCGAGCCTGCGCCGGCCCGACGCCGGACCTCGCGACGAACCGAAATGAACCGACCGGACCCGATGCCTCGCCAGGCCGCGACGACGTCGGGGGCGTGGTTCTCGAGCGCGGTCGCCCAATCGCCAGGCGCGGGCGGGGTCGAGGCCATGGTCCGCACTCGAGATTTCGCTAGAGTCGCTCGATCCGCTCGACGGGCAGCACGAAGACCGTCGCCCCGCCGACCTCGACCTCGAGCGGATACGGCATGAAGAATTCGCCGGGTTCCATGATCGGCGGCATCGGGTTGACGACCTGGGTCCGGGACGTGCAATTGGCGCGCACGATGGCCATCACCTCGTCCACATCGGCGTCCTCCACGCCCAGGATGATGGTGGCGTTGGACTGCTTGAGAAACCCACCGGAGCTGTGCAGCCGAGTGGCCCGGAACTCCTTGTCGAGCAGGGCGTTGACGAGCGCCCCCGCGTCCTCGTTATGAACGATGGCGACGATGAGCTTCACGCCCGGAGTATTGATGCGGCACGTAGCGGGGTCAATGCGCCGGCCGCGATCTCGGATCCTCGGATCGTAGGTGTACGATGCCCCGATGACCGACGGACCGTCTCGCGATCCGCTTCCCCGGCTGATCGACGCGATCGAGTCGGTCGCCGCGGGCGACGACCTCGAAGCCGCCCTCGACACCGTGCTGACCGCGGTCGCCGCGAGCCTGCGACCGGCGATGGCCGCGATCCTGGTCCAGGATCCCGATCGGCCGGGCCTGCAGGTGGTCGCGACGCACGGGTTCGACGAAATGTCGAAGGCGCAACTGGCGGTCGACGTTGCCGACGCCGCCCATCCGTTCGCCGAGGCTGCAGCGGGGCGAATCGCGACGTTCGATCGCGAGGCGGCAATGTCGGACGGCACCACCTTCGTGGGTGCCTACCTGCCGCTGGTGGTGACGAGCGGTGGCGTTGAGACCGCGCTCGGCTCGCTCGGGATGGGCTGGCCGGCGCCGCACGCGCTGGACGAGGCGGATCGTCGGCTGTTGACCGCGATCGCCGCCCTGGTCGCCGTTGCCGTCGATCGGGCCCGGCTTTCCGCAACCGCTTCCGAGCGCTCCGACTGGTTCGAGCGGATGGCCCACACCGACCCGCTGACCGGTCTCGCCAACGAGCGAACCGTCGCCCGGATCCTGGAACTCGAGCTGGCACGGGCCGCTCGCCAGGGCGGCG
The DNA here is from genome assembly GCA_046708025.1 of Candidatus Limnocylindrales bacterium. GTDB lineage: Bacteria > Chloroflexota > Limnocylindria > Limnocylindrales > CSP1-4 > SPCO01. The sequence continues at coordinate 12,634 of JBKKDW010000087.1, read as the reverse complement.
ACGTCTCACTGGCGATGTTCGACGTCGACGATTTCCAGGCGACCAACCAGAGCGGCGGCCACGAGGCCGGAGACGATGTCCTTCGACGAGTGGCGGCCGTCCTGGCCGAATCCGTTCGGCTGGTCGATACCGTCGGGCGGATCGGCGGCGACGAGTTTGTGCTGGTTGCGCCCGGATCGGCCGGGGTCACCGTCGCGCAGCGGGTGCTCGAGGGCATTGCCGCCCTGCCCGCCATTGCCGGCCGTCCGATCACGGTGTCGGCTGGAGTTGCGCACTTTCCGGCTGATGGCACAGACGCCGGGGCGTTGATCGCAGCCGCCACAGATGCCCTGGGGCGCGCTCGCGGAAACGGCCGCGGACGGGTCGCCGCAGGGGCGGCGGGGACGGCGCCGGAGTCCTGAGGCTGGCGAGCCCGCCGGTCTTGGCCGGTGGCCGGCGAGTCACCCGGCCGAGGAGGCGACGCCCTTCGAGATCACCGGCGCGGTCGGAATGATCGCGCCCGGTCCCGATTCGAGGGTGAGGGCCAGGATGATCCCATCGCTGGTAGGCAGGCCGCTGCCTTCGAAGTAGGCGATCCCGGCGTCTCCGACCTGGAAGCTGCCGAGCGGCACTGGCACGCCATCCGACGCGATCACCCACGCCTCATAGACACTGTTCCCGCTCGTTGGCGCGAGGTCGCGCATGGCGATCGCGAGGCCACCGTCCGGATCGACTGCCGCCAGCCCCGAACCGCGGCCACCGTCGGCGCTCAGGATCGCGGTCAGCGATCCCGGGTGAGAGGCCGTGGCTAGCACCGCGGCAACGTTCTGTTCGTAGCGCTGGGCGGTCGTCAGGTCGTTCTGGAGGATGAAGTTCCAGCCGCCGAGGGTCGCAATGGCCAGCACGGCCGCGATGCGCAGCAGCCAACCGCCACTCGAGCTGCGCGCCCGGCGGGCGATCCTCGCCTCGGCGCTCGGAAACGCGATGGGGGGCGCGGCCGTTGACGGCGAGAGCGCCGCAGGCCGAGCCGCCGCCGGCGCGGCCTGCCCCGCGGGTCGAGCCACCGTCGATACGGATACTGCGCCTCGAGCGGCCAAATCGGCCGCCGCGGCAGCCATGATCCGCGCCTTCAGGCCCTCGGGTGGTTCCACGATCGGCACAATCTCGGCGAACGCCGGGATCACCGATCCCAGCTCTGCGATCTCGGGGTGCACGTCGGCATGGAAGGCAAGGTGCGCGCGGACGGCCGTCTCGTCCGACGTATCGAGCGCGCCCAGGACGTACAGGGCCGCCATCTCGCGCACCTCGTCGCAGGTCAGTTCGCGCAGCCTGTCAGACCCGCTCACGTCGACCCGACCTCGGTCGACCCAACCTCGAGCGAGCGGCGCATGGCCAGCAGGCCCAGGCGGACCCGGCTCTTGACCGTTCCTATCGGGGTTCCCGTGCGCTCGGCGATCTCCTTCTGGGTCAGACCACCGAAGTAGGCAAGTTCCAGCGCCTCGCGCTGGACATCCGAAAGGGCGATCATGGCGGCCCGAACGGTGACCGCATCCAGGCTGGCCGAGACCTCCGCCCAGACATCGGGCATGGTGAGCGCCTCGGGAAGCCCCGCGTCGATGTCGGGCAGGTCGGTCGTCGGCTTGCGCCGTCGGATCGCGTCGATCGCGCGGTGGTGGACGATGGACAGGAGCCATGTTTTCACGCTGCCGCGACCTTCCACGTACCGGGCGGCATTCCGCCACGCGCCAAGAAAGGCTTCCTGGACCACGTCCTCGGCGAGCGTGGCGTCATGGGTGATGCGGTAGGCGATTGAGTAAGCCATGGTCTTGTATCGGTCGTACAGGTCCTCGAGAGCAGCGAGCTCTCCTTCGGCCAGGCGTGCCAGCACAGCCCGATCCGCCTCGTCCGCGGCGGACGGAACGCGGAGCGGGAGCGGCCGATCCGCTGTTGTCATCTGTGAGTGCGTGCCGCGCCCGGTTTCGGTTCACTCGAACAGATGATGCGGTCGACCGCCTGGTTGACAGCTGTCACCACCTCCGGCGCCGAGCGCGTCGCGTCGACGACCATGATCCGTTCCGGAGCGCAGCCAGCGAGGGCCAGGAATCCAGTTCGAACGCGACGATGAAAGTCCAGGTCGAACTCCGCCTCGAACCTTGTCACGTCGCCCGGCGCCTTGCGCGCCAGACCGGCCTCGACCGGGAGATCGAGCAGGATGGTCAGATCGGGCACGAGACCGTCGGTCGCCACCGCTTCCAGCACGCGAAGCCGTTCGAGCGGAACGCCCGCTCCGTAGCCCTGATAGGCCAGCGTGGAGTCGGCGAATCGGGCGGACAGCACCGTGCGCCCGGCGGCAAGAGCGGGACGAATGACGTCGACAACAAGCTGACGGCGGGCCGCGTTGAACAGGAAGGCGTCGGTCAGTGGATCCGTCGGAACCGTCGATTCGGTGCGCGCCAGGAGGACCTGGCGGACCCGCTCGCCCAGCCACGTGCCACCGGGCTCGCGGGTGAGCAGGACGTCCATGCCGCGTTGGCGAAGCTGGGCAGCCAGCGCCTCCGCCTGGGTCGTCTTGCCGGCCCCATCGGGTCCTTCCAGGGTGATGAACCAGCCGCGATGTACCGATGCCCCTTCCACGTCCGGAGTGTATCGGACCCGCCGGCGGCTACCATGCGCGGGTGAATGAGCGGTCGGGGCGACGACGACGGTTGGCGGCGGCCATGCTTGGGCTCATCGGGATGCTCTCGATTCCGGCGCTGGTCGCTGCCCATCCGCTGGGCAACTTCACGATCAACCACTACGCCGGGCTGCACATCGAGCCTGATCGAATCCTCCTGGACGTGGTCATCGATCAGGCCGAGATTCCGACATTCCAGGCCCGGCTCGACTTCGACGTTGACGGCGACGGCGAGCTCTCCGAGGCCGAGATCGATGCCGGTCGGGTAGCGGCCTGCCAGGACATCGCCGAGACGCTCGATCTTCGGGTCGCCGACCTGCCGCAACGGCTCGACCTGACCGAGGCCGGGTTGACCTTCCCGGCTGGGGCTGGCGGTCTCTCGACCATGCGCTCCGTGTGCGGCTATGCGGTGGTGCTGGCCACACCATTGAAAGCAAATACCAACGTTGCTTTTGCCGATCGCTCATTCGTTGAACGGTTGGGCTGGCGCGAGATCGTGGCCCAGGGATCAGGCGTGTCGATCACGGCCATGGAAGGTGAGCTTCGATCGTCGAGTCCCTCGAATCGGCTGACCGCCTATCCGGTGGAATTGCTGGCCCGGCCACTCGCCGACGTCGCTATTGTGGTCCTGGCGACTCCGGGCGGGCCCAGCCGGGCGGCGTTCGATATCCCGGACGCCGATGGCCTCCCCGGATCCACCGGCAATGCCCCGGGGAGCGCGGCACCGGCCGCTCCGGCGTCGAGCCAGGCGGTGGTGATTCCAGGTGGCGTGACCGCCGCGGACCTGCCGTCCATCTTCCGGACGGCGGACCTGACCCCGCTGGTGCTGCTCGCCTCCATCCTGACGGCGGCGGCGCTCGGCGCGGGTCATGCGCTGACCCCGGGGCACGGCAAGACGCTCATGGCCGCCTATCTCGTGGGCACGCGCGGCACACCGGTCCATGCCGCCGGGCTCGGCCTGTCGGTGGCGCTGTCGCATACCCTCGGGATCCTCGCCCTGGCCGGACTCGTGGTCGGCGCGCAGGGCGTGCTGCCGCCAGACGTCGTGGTCAGAATCGCGCCGATCGTCGCGGCGATTTCGATCGTGGCGATCGGTGCCTGGATGCTGCTCGGCGAAGCCCGCCGCCGCTGGGGCGCTCGAGCGGCGGCGATCGCGCACGACCGTGCCCAAGCGATGGGCGGCAACCACGACCACGAGCACGAGACGGGGCACGAGACCGAGCATGAGCACAGCCACGGCGGCGTCCGCCACAGCCACCTTCCCGGGCCCGGCTCCACCATTTCGTGGCGGAGCCTGTTCGTGCTCGGGCTGGCCGGTGGCCTGATCCCGTCCGCGAGCGCGCTGCTGATCCTGCTCGGCGCGATCGCCGCGGGACGGCCGGCCTTCGGGTTCGTCCTGGTCGTCGCCTTCGGGCTCGGCATGGCCCTGGTCATGGGCGGCATCGGCCTGGCGCTGGTGGTTGCCCGGGGCCGCCTCGATCGCGTGGACGCGTCGTCACCGCTCGGGCGCGCCAGCGAGTACTTCCCGCTGGCTGCGGCTGTCCTGGTCCTGATGCTCGGACTGTACTTGACGGTTCAGGCGCTGATGGGCAACACGACGTTCTGAAGCGCCGGCGCGTTTGGCGCGGGGATAGGGAATAGTCCTGACTGTCGAGCGGTCCGACCCCTCTGCTAGGCTCCGGGGCGGATGCGAGACCTGACCCAGCGCGCGCTCGACACGGCCACTGCCCGGGGCGCGGGATATGCCGATGTGCGCATCGTCCGGCGGCGCGACGAGAGCATCGCCATCAAGACCGGGCGGGTCGAGGGCGTCGCTTCCGGCGAGAGCGAAGGGATCGGCGTGCGCGTGCTGGTCGATGGTGCCTGGGGATTCGCGTCGTCGCACGTCATGACCGCTCGCGAAGCCGACCGAATTGCGGCCCAGGCCGTCCGGATTGCCCGGGCGAGCGCCACCGCCCTGCGCCGGCCGACTCGACTCGACGACCGCCCGGTCGCGCACGGTCGGTACGAGACGCCGATCCAGGAAGACCCGTTCGAAGTGCCGATCGAGACCAAGATCGCCGACCTGCTGGCCGCCGACGAGGTAGCTTCGCGGGTCAAGGGGATCGCGTTCACCGAGTCGACCTACGCCGCCCAGCGCGAGTGGAAGACGTTCGCCGCGTCGGACGGCAGCCTGACCGAACAGGTCATCACCCACGTCGGGGCCGGGGTGGAGGCCAACGCGGTCGACGGTGACGAGCACCAGCGCCGGAGCTACCCCGATTCGGGCGGTGGCTGGCAGGCCGGCGGTTACGAGTACATCCGTGCCCTCGGCCTGAAGGAGCGTTCGGAGCCCCTGGCCGACGAGGCGGTCGCGCTGCTCAAGGCTCCGCAATGTCCATCGGGCCCGTTTACGATCATCCTCGACCCATCCCAGCTCTACCTCCAGCTCCACGAATCGTGTGGCCATCCAGCGGAGCTGGACCGTGTCTTCGGCACGGAGGCCTCGTACGCAGGCACCAGCTTCCTGACCCCGGACAAGCTCGACGAGGGATTTCGCTACGGCTCGGACCTGATCGACATCGTCGCCGACGCGACGTCCCCAGGCGGCATGGGCACCTTCGGATGGGACGACGAGGGCGTTGCTGCGCAGGCCGTGCCGCTCGTCCGGAGCGGCATCTTCGTCGGCTATCTGAGCAGCCGTGAGACCGCGCCACGGATTGGCCGCCAGAGCGGCGGCGCCATGCGGGCCGATGGCTGGGGTCGGATCCCGCTCATCCGGATGACCAACATCAACCTGCTGCCCAAGCCGGGTATGAGCCTCGACGAGATCGTCGCCGACACCGACGACGGCCTCTACTTCGCGTCGAACCGCTCATGGTCGATCGACGACCGGCGGCTCAACTTCCAGTTCGCGACGGAGGTCGCCTACGAGATCAAGCACTGTCGGTAGGGTCGCCTGTTCAAGAACCAGACGTACACCGGGATCACCTACGAGTTCTGGCGCTCGTGCGACGCGGTCGGTGACGAGCGGAGCTACGTGATGCTCGGTACACCGAACTGCGGCAAGGGCGAGCCCGGTCAGACCGGCCACATTGGTCACGCTGTTCCGGGTGCGCGTTTCCGGAACGTCCAGGTCGGCCTGGGCAAGTGGTAGGCCGGATGGCGGGCCGGTGAACGACGATCGAGCCGGAGACGCCCTGGCCCTGGCCGAGGCCGCGCTGGCCCAGGCCCTGGGGCAAGGCGTGAGCGAGGCCGAGGCCCTGGTCATGGCCGAGGAATCGGCGCTGACCCGCTTCGCCAACAGCGAGATCCATCAGAACGTGGCCGAGACGAACTGCGTGGTCAACCTGCGCGTTGTCGTTGGCAAACGGGTCGGTGTCGCCTCCACCGGACGGACCGACGCCGAGGGCCTGCGCCGCCTGGCCGAGAATGCGGCGGCGATCGCCCGGGTGGTGGCGGAGCTCGACGACTGGAGCGGCCTGCCCGGGCCAACCCAGGCCTCGCCCGTCGCTGCCGGTTACAGCCGGGTGACGGCGGAGGCAAGCCCGGAGTTCAGGGCGGAGAGCGTTCGAGCGGTGATCGGCGCTGCGGATGCCGCCGGGGTCGTGTCCTACGGCTCGTTCGCCACCGGCCTGGAGTCGACCGCGATCGCCAACTCGAACGGTGTCCGCGTGGCCGGCACCCGGACGACATCGCAGCTGATCACCGTGGCCATGGGCCCCGCTGGTGGCACTGGCTATGCCGAGGCTGCCGGGGTCGACGCCTCGACGATCGATGCTGCCGCGATTGGGCAGGAGGCCGCCGAGAAGGCACGCGCCACCGCCGATGCAATCGCGATCGATCCTGGCGACTACCCGGTCGTGCTCGAGGAATATGCCGTCGTCGACCTGCTCGACATGATCGGCTACCTGGGCTTTTCTGCCCTCGCCGTCCAGGAGGGGCGGAGCTTCGTCGAGCCCGGCCGCCGGATCGGCACTGACCTCGTCACCATCCGCGACGACGGCCGCGATCCGGCCGGGCTGCCGCTGTGGTTCGACTTCGAGGGAGTCGCCAAGCAGTGCGTCGAGCTGGTCGAGCGCGGGGTCTGTCGGGACGTGGTTCACGACGCTCAGACGGCCGCCCGTGCCGGCGCCACCTCAACCGGTCACGGCCTGCCGGCGCCGAATCCGTATGGCCCCTTCCCGCTCAACATGATCATGGAGGCGGGGACGTCCACCCGCGAGGAACTGATTCGCGGCCTGGACCGTGGGCTGCTGGTGACTCGCTTCCACTACACCAACCCGGTCCATCCCAAGCTTGCCATCGTGACCGGCATGACCCGCGACGGGACGTTCCTGGTGGAGGCCGGCCGGATCGTGGGGCCGGTCAAGAATCTGCGTTACACGCAGAGCTACCTCGAGGCGCTGGCCGGGACGGTGGCGGTCGCGCGCGAGCGCAAGACCCTCAAGGGCTTTCTGGGTGGGGTCGTCGTCCCGGCCCTGCGCATCGACAACTGGACCTTTACTGGGAGTACAGAGCACTGACCGAGAGTGAGCGGGGCGTCGGCCGTTGGCTGGAGGGAGGTGTTCCACCCCTGCGTGGTAGAATTCTACCATGGCGTGCACTGCTACATGGCGTGCACTGCTAAACGGGATCGGAGCCTGAAGGTGGGCCTCAACATCAAGAACCCGGAAACCTATCGCCTCGTCAAGGAGCTGGCGGAGGCGACCGGGCAGTCGATGACGGCCGCGGTCACCTTCGCGGTTCGCACGCAGCTCGATCGGATACACGCGGAACGAGGCGACGATCTCGAGGCTCGTGTCCAGCGCATGCTGGAACTCGCCGGCGAGATCCGTCGGAGATCGCCAGCCGGGTACTTTGACCAGGACTTCGACGAACTGCTCTATGACGAGATGGGATTGCCGAAGTGATCATCGATACGTCGGCGATCGTCGCCGTGCTCCGGGACGAACCGGGCGCAGAGGTCTACGCCCGCCTGATCGCAATGGCCGCGATCGCCCGCATCTCCGCAGGGACCTACATCGAGCTCGGTGTCGTGGTCGACGGCTCGCGTGATGCGGTGTCATCGGGAGCCCTCGATCCGTTCCTGGCGGAATCGCACATCCAGATCGAGCCACTGACCGAGTCACAGGCACGGATCGCCCGGGTCGCGTACCAGCGTTTTGGTAAAGGCAGCGGCCATCCCGCCCGCCTCAACCTCGGCGACTGCTTCGGGTACGCGCTCGCTCGAGACCTTGGCGAACCGCTGCTGTTCAAGGGCAACGACTTCAAGCTGACCGACATCGAAATCGTCATCGAGCCGATCAAGCACAAACGGCTCAGCGAGGTCGTCGCGACGTACGAGGTCCCGGCTTCGTAGGATCGTCGGTCGGGTACGCTCGCGGTCCTGCATCGCAATCTACGCCGGAGGTTCGCATGCCCGCCCACCTGATCTTCGACGTGGAGGCCCTGCGGGCCGAGTTCCCCGCGCTGCGCCGCGAACGCGACGGGCAGCCGGCCGTCTTCCTCGACGGGCCCGGCGGCACGCAGGTCCCCCAGCGGGTCATCGACGCCATCGCCGGTTACCTTCGGAACACGAACGCCAACGCTGGCGGCGCGTTCACGACGAGCGAGTTGAGCGACGCCATGGTCGACGAGGCGCGCGCGGCGGTTGCGGACTTCCTCGGGGCGGCGAGCCCGAGCGAGATCAAGTTCGGCTACAATATGTCGACCCTGACCCTGCACATCGGCCGGTCGATCGGGGCGACGCTCCAGCCTGGTGACGAGATCGTGGTCACGACTCTGGACCACGAAGCGAACGTCTCGACCTGGCGGGCGATGGCCGCCGATCGGGGCGTGACGGTCCAGACCGTCGACATCCACGAGGACGACGTCACCCTCGATCTCGAGGACCTCGAGTCGAAGCTCGGGCCCAGGACAAAACTCGTCGCGGTGGGTTATGCCAGCAACGCGGTCGGATCGGTCAACCCGGTCGGCGAGATCGTCGCTCGCGCCCACGAGGTCGGGGCGTTGGCCTATGTCGACGCGGTCGCCTACGCGCCGCATGGGCCGATCGATGTCGGGGCCCTGGACGCGGACTTCCTGGTCTGCTCGGCGTACAAGTGGTTCGGACCGCACCTCGGGGCGCTGTACGGCAAGGCCGACGTCCTCGACCGCCTGCCGGCCTACCAGGTGCGACCCTCGCACGATCGATTCGAGACCGGGACGGCGTCGTTCGAGGCGATCGCGGGCACGCTCGCGGCGACCGACTACCTGCGCGACGTCGGGCGGAGCTATGGGGACGTCGCCGGTGCGCCGGGGGCCGCGGGAGCGAGCGAGCGCCGGCGCGAGCTGGTCGCCGGGATGACCGCCATCGCCGCGTACGAACGCGAGCTGGTGACGCGGCTGATCGACGGCCTCGAGGCGATCCAGGGCGTCACGATTCACGGCATCACGGATCGGGCGACGTTCGCGTCGCGCGTCCCGACGGTCTCTGTCTCGATCGATGGCGTCCACCCGCGAGCGACCGCCGAAACCCTCGGTCGGGCGGGCATCTTCGCCTGGGATGGCGACTTCTACGCGACCGGGCTGATCGAGCGTCTGGGCAAGGCCGACGCCGGCGGCCTGCTTCGCCTTGGGTTGGTCCACTACAACACCGCGGCCGAGGTGGACCGGACCCTCGACGCGCTGTCACGCTTGCGCTGATCCCGCGCCCGCGCCATCATCGCGGCGAGCCGGCAACCGACCGGCGAGCTTGGGGAATTCATCCAATGACCGAATCCCGCCGTGCGAGCCTCCTGGCCGCCCTGGCCGCCATCGCCATCGCCGTGGTCGCCTGCGGCGGGACGCCGGCGGGCCCGACATCCACTGCGACTGCAACGCCCGTCGGCGAGGCAACACCGACCCCGGCTGCTGCCACGCCAGCGCCGACGCCGGCTGTTGCAGAAGCGACGCCTGCCGTGGTCCCGTCGTTCGACCTGTCTGGCTTGACCAGCAATCTGTCGAACGCCAAGTCTTATCGGATCGCGATCTCGGCCGCCGGTTCCACCGTCTACCAGGCGACCGTCGTCACCGAGCCGGTGGCGGCGAGGGAGATCACCCTCGGCCCGGACGGCGACACCCGGATTGTCAGGATCGGCACTGAGGCCTGGATGGCGACAGGCACCGACCCATATCAATCCGTTCCGGCCGCCATGGTCGACGGCATCGTGGGAGCCTTCGATCCGATCGTCATGTTTGGTGCCTTCGCCAGCGGCAATATCGGCGCGATCGCGGCAGACCTGGGCACCGAGTCGCGCAACGGCATCAACACCCGACACTTTCGGCTGGACGCGACGTCGTCGCTCGTCGGGGCGTTCGCCGGACTGCCCGCGGGCGCCGCGATCGACTTCTGGGTGGCCGACGAGGGTTACCTGGTTGGGTACGAATTCACTGGGCTCCCGGACGGCCAGGACCTCGCCATCAATGTAACCAACATCGACGACCCGGCCAACGTCGTCGAGCGCCCCAACTGATCGCTTACCAAGCGGCAAGCATCCAGGTCCCCGGGTCGGATCGGCGGGGTCCCCGCCAACCTCGGCGAATGCCTCGAATACCCGGGCGCTGGGTGGGGCCGCGCGTCCTCGTCGCGCGCGGCCGCGTGGAGCAGGTCCGCGATGTGGTTTCTCCACGGCAGCCACGAGGTGCCGGTCCCCAACGCGCCGGCATCCCGCCAGGGCGCCTTCCGGCTCCGCCACGGCCTGGGCGTATTGCCCAGTGCCGTCCGGCTCGACCGTCGACTGACCGGCCGGATCGAGGCCCAGGTCGAGCGTTTCGCGCCGGGTTTTCGCGACCGGATCATCGCGAGGGCGACGCACGGGCCGGCGGCCCTGGCTCGTCGTCAACGCCCATGGTGGTGGCGCCCACGGCATGAGCGGCTACGGCGCCGCGCGGTCCGTCCTGCGGCGCGAACTGCGCTGAGGTCGGCGGCTGGATCGCGCATCCTCACATCGCGCGGCCGGTCATGTCGCGCGCTCGATCACGTCGTCCCGAGGGCGGCGGCGACGTTGGGCACAAGGTCCAGCACGCCGAACACGATCGCGGCCAGGAGAGCCACCCGCCCAGTGATCAACAGGCGTGAAGGCTGCCGGACGCGTCCCTGGCTGCGAAGGACCCACCATGCGAGCGTCGCCAGCCCAACGCCGACGAGAGAAAGTGCCAGACGGGCATCCGTGTCGAAGTAGCCCCGGACGACGACCGGAAGGATGAGCACCGACGCGGCCAGTGCCATCGTGAAGTAGAGCGCCGTCGAAACCTTCGATGCGCCGCCCGCGCGCGGGAGCCGGTCGTCAAGCCAGTCGTCAAGCAGCGCGATCGTGAGCCCGCAAAGCGCGACGAGTGCAACGAGCATCGCCACGACGAGCGCATCGTGCTCGAGGATCGGGAAGTCGGGGTTGGTTCCATGGATCAGGGCCATGCCAGTCAGGGCGACGGCGATCGGCATGGCGAGGATCGCACGTCGCAGGCCCGCCCCCGGGATCCACGGGGCAACCACCACCCAGACTGTCGCGCCGGCCAACCCGAAGAACAGGCCGGCGAGGAGGATCAGTCCCAGCGAACCCGAGAGGGTAATGTCCCCGATCTGGTTGCCGTTCTCCGTGAAACGCCCGTCCGACGCCGGCACCATGATCGCGGCAAGCCGCATCACGATCCGGCCGCCCAGCCCAGCCACGACGATACCGGCGAGAAGACCCGCAATCCCGCCCCGGGCAATGTCTCGCACGACCTCTGGGAGGAGGCCAACCGTTCGTTCGTCGCTCGCCGCGACCGGTACCGCCCTGGATGTCATCTGGAGGCGCTCCGGTGTGTCGATATGGGTCTATAACGCCATGCGATATATAGGCTGACGGATCATGGAATGTCAAGACCAACATTGCTCACACCGTTAGATCCTGGGCATGCGGCGCTGTAACCGGTGGGCCGAGACTGAATCGGCGATCGACGTGGCCGGTCCCACGCTCGGAGGGGCCGTGAACCGCGAGCGATCGGCGGTCATCGGCGGCGCTGTGGTGGCTCTTCCCCTGGACCTACCGCTGCCAGCAATAATTCGCCGCGGGAACGGTCATCCTGGAGCCAACCGGTCGGATTCGTGGCCGCCATCGCATCCACCGAGCCGATCAAGGTGCCCCTTGCTCCCGCCGCTCGCCGCGCCGGCATTATCGCCCGAGGGCGATCGTCACGGGAAGTCCTCCCCGGCCAGCGTTCGGCGCAACCAGATTCCGAGCAGCAGCGCCCCGACAGCCGGGACCGCCGTCCAGCCCACGAAGACCAGGATCGTCACCAGCAACACGGCCCGAAGGTCGTCCAGCCCGCCCTGGATGAAGCCCGACCGCACCCGTTCCGCGAGGGCCGCGGCCTGGTTGCCCGCCTCGGTCAGCGACCTGGCGTTGATCAGCAGGGCGTCGCGATCCGTCTCGAGGTCATCGGCGATCAGATCCAGACGCGTATCGAGCCCCTGCAGATCCGTGGCCATCTCCCCGAACAGCCGAGCCGGACGGGCAAGCGGCTTGGTCCCCAGGATGCTGATCGATGCGAGCTGGGCCTCGATCGCCTGGAGGTTCGGGCGCAGGTTGCGGATGGTTACGGCGGTCTGACGGACGGACGGTGGCGTGCGCTCGAGGGTCACGGCGAACGACACCGCTGAGGAGCCCGCGTCGTGCAGCGCGGCGGCCGTTCGATCGAGCGTCCTCGTCAGCTGCGCGACCTCGTCGTCGCCCGAATAGGCCAGCGTCGCGACCCGGGCAATCACCCAGCCGAGCGCCAGCAACCCGAGCAGAGCGACCGCCAACCCGGCGACGCCGTAGCCGATGAGCCCGGTGCTGAGATGGCGAAATCCGCCCCGCAACCCGAGAGGATGGGTCACCGCCAACCGCTGCGCGCTGCGTCCGGGTAAAGCCTGACCCGCCGGTACGGCTCGCGGCCGCGCGACCGGGAGACGAGGTTGGCCCGCTCCGCGAGCTGGTGCTGAAGCCGCCGGATGTA
>JBKKDW010000086.1:0-6541 GCA_046708025.1 Candidatus Limnocylindrales bacterium | reverse complement strand
GCGCAGGATCGCGCGCTCCTGGCCGATCGTGGTGCACGCCCGGGCCCGCGCGCCCCAGGCGCCGGCCAGCGCCTCGGCCTGGGAACGGAGCCGGTCGAGCGGGCCCCAATCGGTGGTCATGCGCCGGCCAGCCTGTTGCCGGCCAGGAAGCCGCGGTAGGCCATGACCGGATCGTCCGAACTGAACCGGACGCTGCGGTCCCCGAACCGCTCCGCGCCGGGCACGATCGCGGCGAAGTCCGCCTGGACGCCGCGGGCATACTCGACCTCGATCACGACCGGCGGACCGACCTCCAGGAGTTGGAGATCCCCGGCAATCGCGCGCCGAACGGCTCGCTCGGCGCCCGCCCGGACCAGGTCCGCGGCCACGGCCGGATGGACCGAGGCGGCCGAGCGGCCGCCGACGGCCGACTTGACCACCACTCGCTCCGCCCAGGGCAGCCACGCCTCGACCTCCTCGGCCTGGGCGTGGTCGCCGGCGACCAGGCCGACCGCCACGCCCCACGCCCCGAGCGCGACAGCATTGAGGCCGTACTCGCCGGTTGGACGGCCATCCAGCCGTGTTTCCACCGGTGCGTCGGAGTAGGTGTGGGCGATCGTGCCCGTCGGGTGGCCGGCCCGCGCGTGATAGCCCACGAACAGGGCGACCGCGAAGCCGGCGTCGGGACCCGCGCCGGCGACCATCGACCAGGGCTTGTGGCCCTGCAGGACCCGGGCCGCCCGATGGATCCGGTCAGGCAGCAGGTTGTACATCTCGCCGTGGCTGTCGTTGACCAGGATCTCGGTCGCGCCGCCGGCCAGCGCGCCCTCGATCGCCGCGTTGGTCTCGCCGATCATCAACTCGACCGCAGCCGGGTAGCGGGCGTGCTTCCGCTCGGTGGGGCCAGGATGGTTGACCCCCGCGATGCCTTCCATGTCCACGCTGAGGTAGACCTTCACGGTGCCTCCTGCGGGCCGGTTCGTGCCTCGTGGCCGATCCAAACGTGCCCATCGGCGAAGCGTTCGGCCTTCCAGATCGGGGCACGGGCCTTGGTCTCGTCGATCGCGTAGCGGGTGGCTGCGAAGGCTGCGTCGCGATGCTCGGCAACGGCGACCACGGCGACCGACGGCTCGCCCAGCGGCACCTCGCCGATCCGGTGGACGATCGCCAGGCGCTCCACGCCGAAACGCGCGGCCACCTCGTCGGCGATCGCCCCCAGGACGGTGAGGGTCATGGATTCGTGGGCCTCGTAGTCGAGGTACTCGACATCGCGACCAGCGTGGCGTGCGGCCTCCGCCTCCTGGCCGGGCGCAGGGGTCCCGGGCGTCGAGCGGGTCCGACCAAGGAACCCAACGATCGCCCCATCCTCCGGCATGGCCAGCCGATCGGCCAGTTCGCCCAGGATGGAGGTGCTGAACGGGGCCTCGCGCAGCTCCACGATCCGGTGGGCACCGCCCTCCACGCCGTCGGCGGCCCAGCGGCGGCCCGCCCCGCCACCGGCCGCACCGCCAGAGACCGGCGGGATCATCGCCACCTCGTCGCCGTCGACCAGCTCCGTCGTCGGCTCGGCATAGTCGCCGTTGCGGGCGAAACGGAGCGAGGTGCGGCCCGGGGCGAGGACCGGGTACCGCGCCACAAGGGCGTCCCAGGCCGCCTCGACATCCGCGCCGCTCGAGAGCTCGACTCGAACCTCGCGCGCTCCCGCCAGCTCTCGCTGCACGGCGAACAGGCGGATCCGGACAGCGATGGTCACGGCGCGAGTCGCCAGGTCACCCGCGCCAGGCGGCGATCAGCAGGCCGTCGCCGACCGGCAGGATCGTGGCAATGAAACGCGGATCGGCCAGGACCGCGGTGTCGAACGCGCGCAGCGCGTCGGTGTTGCTGTCGTTCGCCGGGGCAGGACGGGCGCCCGAGACCCGGCCGCTCCACAGCACGTTGTCGGCCAGGACCAGGGCGCCCGGCGTCAGCCGGCCGATCAACGCCTCGAGGTAGGCGCCGTACTCGGGTTTGAGGGCGTCGATGAAGGCGAGATCGAACGGGCCCGCGAGCGCGGGGTCACCGGCCGCGAAGGCATCGAGCGCCGGGGCGTTGACGACGACGATCCGCTCGTCGGCGATGCCGGCCTGGCGCCACCAACCGCGGGCCAGATCGGTCCGCGACCGATCAGGGTCGATGGTCACGATCGTCCCGTCGGCCGGCTGGCCGAGCGCCAGCCAGAGGGTCGAATAGCCGTACGCGGTGCCGACCTCGACGATCCGGCGGCGCCCGGCGGCGAGCGCGGCGAGGACGCGGCCGCTGTCGCGATTGACGATCGGGACGTCCTCCGGTTCCGCCGCGGCCTCGATCGCCGCCAGGGCGGGTGATAGCGGTGTCGAGATCGACTCGATCCAGTCGAAATCGATGGCGGTCGGGATCCAGCTGCTGTCGTCCTTGCTCATGATCTCCTCAGACCAGTAGTCCGGCACCGAAATAGAGGCCGGCCGCCAGGATCGTCCCGGCGGCGATCGACCCGACGTTGATGTACAACAGCCCGGTCGCCGATTCCATCGAGCGCGAGCGCGCCGTCTGGACCGACGCCCACGACACGATCAGCGGAAAGACGAGCCCGACGATCAGGCGCAGCCAGACGAACAGTGCCCACGGCCCGACGAGGGCAGCGAATGGCGCCCCGCCGGCCGGACCCGCGCCAGTCGCGACCCATGCCCAGAACAGTACGACCTGGAGGAGCACCACGGCCAGCAGGCTCCGCGCCAGGAGGATGAGTGGGGCCTCCGGCAGCTTGGGCGTGACCAGGTACCAGTGGCCAAGGATCATCGCCGCGAAGACGCCGCCGATGGCCGCGCTGACGATGATCAGCTGGATCAGCAGGGCAGCGGCGCCCAGCGAGGCACCGCCCCAGGCGAACGACCCGAAGGTGAGCGTCGCGCCGGCGGCGGCAAGGGCCGCCCACTCGATCGCCGGCGCCGCCCCGGCGACGACGCGGCGAGCGCCGAGTCCTGCGGCGGCGAGGATGCAGAACGCGGCCAGGGCCACGCCGCGTGGGCCATGCCAGGCGGGATCCACGACGACCGGCGAGTCGCCCAGCGATGCCGGAAGGGCACCGTCTGAAGCCCACGCCAGGACCCCGAAGCCGACCGCGCAGGCCGTTGTGAACCCGAGATAGCCGCGGGTGGCCGCGGTCCGGCGGCGAAGCAGGACGACCGCCGCATAGGAGCCCAGGGCAAGACCCGTCAGGACGGTCCAGTTGATGAACGCCAGGTTCTGGGCGATCTGCGTGGCGGGCACTCGCCGAGTGTAGCCGCGTTGCTAGCATCCACCGTGGAGGTGCTGCGCGATGGGACTCGATCGTGAGACGACGTTCACCTGGTACGGCCACTCGTGTGTGGAGGTCAGGACCCCGGGCGGCAAGGTCATCCTGATCGACCCGTGGTTCGGCAACCCGCGCAGCCCGCGCAGCGCCGACTCGATCGATCGCTGCGACCTGCTACTGGTGACCCACGGCCACTACGACCACATGGGCGACGCGGTCGTGTTGGCGAGCCGGCTGCGACCGGCCTGGCCGTGCATCCACGAGATGAGCCTGTGGCTCGGGCGCCGACTGCCCGGCGGCAAGGATGCGGCGATCGGGATGAACAAGGGCGGGACGGTGGAGGCGGCCGGCGTACGGGTCACGATGGTCCACGCAGACCACTCGGCCGGCGACTGGAACCCGGGCGGCGAGACGACGCTCTACCTCGGTGAACCGGCCGGCTTCGTGGTCGAGGTCGAGAACGGCTTCCGGTTCTATCACGCCGGCGATACGGCTTTGTTCGGGGACATGCGCCTGATCCGCGAGCTGTACGAGCCGGACCTGGCCCTGCTGCCGATCGGCGGTCACTTCACGATGGGCCCGCGCGATGCGGCGCTGGCCGTCGAACTCCTGGGCGTCAAGCACGTCATCCCGCTCCATTACGGGACGTTCCCGATCCTGGCCGGGACGCCCGATCAGCTGCGGGCGGAGCTGGCGGCGCGCGGCCTGGGCGACGTGGAGGTCCACGCGCCGGAGCCGGGCGGAAGCGTTCGCTGAGCCGGCAGGGCATGAAGGTCAAGCTATTCGTGCGTGGCGCTCCCGATGCCACCTTGACAATTGCGATAAACGCGTTATCTTACGGTCTATCGCATGTATCGCAGGTGATCATTGATGGCTGAGCGCTACTACACGATCAAGGAAGCCGCCGAGCGACTCCGGGTCAGCCATGACACGATCAGTCGGATTATCAGCAGCGGGGAGCTGCCTGCCATTCGCGTATCGCAGCGCCTGTTCCGGATCCCGACCCCCGCGTTGGACCGCTACGCGTCGGGTGTTCCAGTGGCGCGGCGGCGGGTCGTTCGTCGCCGGGTCGCCGAGGGCATCGTATTTGGCGCAGGCGAGCGGGCTCGCGATCTCGAGCTCGCTTGAGCGATACGGGTGCGCTGGAGCTACGACACATGCGCGGATTACCTGTCGCGCGTTGCCGCGCTAATCGAACGATTCGGAGCCACCCTTGACCTGCCCTCAGACGCTGAACTTGAGTTCCTCGAAGACGCCGACGGGTCGCTCAGCTTCGAAATCATAGGTAGCTTGCCGGACGGAACTCACCCTTCCACGCCGGGGCTCGCGATCCGCGAGGGGTTCCGGCGCATCTCCGTGGATCTCTACGAACGATCGCGATATGAATACGAGCTCGTCGACGGGGCACGGGACTTTCGTCGAGCGTTCCACCTTCATTTCCCGGAGTGGTTCGGGCGACGGTTTCTCGTGCTCGTGCACGAGCACTGTGAACGGCCCGTCGGACATGTCGGCTGCGAACACTACGCAGGGCGGCCCATCAAGGACGCTTTCGCAGGCGTGACGACCCTGATGGATGTCTGGGCAGCCGAACCGCCCGAATGCGGGACGCTCACGTGTCTCGAATAGCCGCCATTTTCGGGCGCCGGACCAGTTGCGCTCGGAGCTGGCGGCTCGGGGCCTGGGCGACGTGGAGGTCTACGCGCTGGGGCCGGGTGGAAACGTCGGCTGAGCCGGCTTGAGTCGCTGGGCGTCGCGGATGACTGTTCCAACTGCGAATACTGCTGGCAGCACTTAATCCGGGCAAGAACCGGCATAAGCCTGCCGGCGACCGCGTTGAGGCACACGGTGTCGCGCGGATGACAGAATTGGTGTCGCCTGGACGACAGGTACCAGCTCACGCACAGCAGCATCCGAGTGGCGTTGTGCGGGATCGTTGCCAAGTTCCGGTCATGTCTCCTGGACTATGGTGGTAGGGATGCCGACCTCGCCGCCCGCTCCAGAAGCGTTGGATGCCCCCAACATCGCGATGACTGTCTCACCCTTCGACCCAGAACGCCTCGACCTCGCCCGCCGCCTGTCGATGGCGGCGCCATCCTGGGGAATCTGGAAGAACATGGCATCAGCGCTATCCGGCAGCGGCGACATCGATTCTGTCGCGCTGCCTGCGGATATAGGCTCCGTGGAGGATGCGTTTGTCGGATGGGCCGTCGAGCAGGACCTGAGGCCCGTCTTCCGCTGCGACCACGCCGGCAATCTCATGCGGGTGATCGTCGCGGTCGATCGGAATCGAACATCGATCGTCGAGCTCGACCTTACCCTTCGGAAGACCTATCGAGGCTCGACCCTGTTCCGAGCGGCTGAGGTCGTCCCGCTCCTCGAGGATGACCTCTTGGGCTTCCGCCGG
This sequence comes from Candidatus Limnocylindrales bacterium, assembly GCA_046708025.1. Taxonomy (GTDB): domain Bacteria; phylum Chloroflexota; class Limnocylindria; order Limnocylindrales; family CSP1-4; genus SPCO01. The sequence continues at coordinate 848 of JBKKDW010000086.1, read as the reverse complement.
GTCAGGCGCGGGGTGGAGGGGGTTCTGCTTCTCTTTCACAACGGAATTCGGCGCGGCGGGCGGGCGAATCCCCGCGCACTGGCGGATCGGAAGATTGTGGAGCTACTGGCTGCAGATCCGGAGGGAGTCCGCCTGGGCGCGGCGCTGTTCGAACCGGCGGCCGGTGCTGTGCGTCGGGCGGTCGCCGCTCTCCTTGCTGGTCGTTGGGATCGACCCGCCGTCATGACCGTTGAGCTGGCGTTTCTTCTCCGCGCGGCTCTGAGCCCGGTCGGCGTCGCGCAACGCGTGTGGTTCCGCTCGGTCATGAAACGAACCTGCCCGATCATTCGGGTGGCTTATGCTCCCGGTCGCAGACTTCCAGGAGACGTCGACGATTGGGTCTCAAAGGCGATGGCCATCCACGAGCGCCTGGACCGCGAGGTGACGCTCTGATCGACATCTCGCTCCTCTTGACAGAGGACCTGATGGTGTGGCCGGGGAACCCAATGGCGACGCTGGTTCCATTGAAGCGGCTATCCACCGGACACGACGCCGATGTCTCGGAGCTGCGCTTGAGCACCCATGCCGGCACCCACCTCGACCTGCCGGCCCACGTGCTCCCGGGCGGGGCAACGAGCGAATCCATCGATCTCGACGTCCTCGTTGGTCCGGTGTGGGTGGGGGACTTCACCAGTACGGAGCGAGAGATCGATACCCGAGATCTGGAGCGACAGGTGCCTAGCGGGACGACTCGCCTCCTGCTGAGGACGCGCAACTCAGCTTTGTGGGACCTGCCCGGAGCGTCTTTTCCGTCGTCGTACGTGGCCCTCTCGACGGAGGCGGCGTCATGGTTGGTGGAATCGGGCGTC
>JBKKDW010000085.1:0-3263 GCA_046708025.1 Candidatus Limnocylindrales bacterium | reverse complement strand
TCAGCGGGGACTGGCAGGCCGGTCTGGCGTTGATCGACGAGGCCGCGACAGCCGCGTCGTCTGGTCAGCTCGATCTCCGCGTCGCGAGCGATATCTACTGCAACACGATCGCCGCATGTCGGAATGTGGGGGATTTTAGGCGGGCGGGGCAATGGGCGGAAGAGGGGGAGCGCTGGATGCGTCGCCAATCCGTGGGCGGCTACCCCGGCATCTGCCGCGTCCATCGCGCCGAGCTCAAGATGCTTCGCGGATTGTGGTCCGAGGCCGAACAGGAGGCGCGCCAGGCCTGCGAGGAGCTCGAGCGTTTCCACCTGCTGGATGCCGTTGGCTATGCCCACTACATGGTGGGCGAGGTTCGCCTCCGGATGGGGGACATGGACGCGGCGGCAGAGGCGTTCGAGCGTGCATACGAGTACGGGCACGACGCGCAGCCCGGCATGGCGCTCCTGCAACTGGCCCGTGGTGAGATCGACGAGGCGGCGCGCTCGATCGGGCGCGCGCTCGCCGCGGCCGCGGGCACCGGCGGACTCGCCGACCGGGCCACCCGGGCCCGTCTGCTACCCGCTCAGATCGACATCGCGCTGGCGGCCCGCGACTTGGAGACCGCCGGTGCCGCGGTTGTTGAAATGGAATCGATCGCTACCGACTTCCAACGACCCGTATTCGAAGCCGGCGCGCTCACGGGAAGGGGAGAGCTACTCCTCGGAGAGGATCGGGCTTCGGAGGCGTCGCCGCTCCTGGGACGATCGTGGCGGCTCTGGCAGGAGTCCGACCTGCCCTTGGAGAGCGCGCGGGCGCGCCTCCGCTATGCCGAAGCAATGGCGGCCGAAGGAGATCCGGTGGCTGCTCGCCGGGACTTGAGGGCTGCCCGTGGCGCGTTCGAGCGGCTCGGCGCGAGACTCGACCTTGCGCGGGTTGACGCCCTCCTGGGGGAGGAGGCGGTATCGTCGGCTCGTGCGACCCAGCGGAAGTCCAAGACCTTCATGTTCACAGACATCGTCACCTCGACCGACCTCGTCGGGCTGATCGGCGACGACGCCTGGGGGGAGCTGCTGCGGTGGCATGACCGCGAGCTGCGATCCGCCTTCGCAAACCACCGCGGCGAGGAGGTCAACCACACGGGCGACGGATTCTTCGTCGCCTTCGAGCGGGCCATCGATGGGCTCGAGTGCGGGGTCGACATCCAGCGGCGACTGGCGAGGCACCGCCGCGAACACGGGTTCGCGCCCACAGTCCGCATCGGCCTCCACACCACCGAGGCGACCCGCCAGGGCGGCGATTACCGAGGGCGTGGCGTGCATGTAGCCGCCCGCATCGGCGCCGCCGCGACGAGTGAGGAGATCCTCGTCTCCAGCGCGGCCTTGAGCGAGACGCGTTCGATCCGCTTCGCGCTGTCCGAACCGCGCCAGCTGACTCTCAAAGGGATCGACGAGCCGGTCGAGGTCCGAAGCGTCAGCTGGCGATAGGCTGCGGCCCATCCGGCGTCGGACGCAGCACCTTCGAGACGAACACACCCTCGCCCGAGTCCATCGCTGCCTCCTCCACGCCGTTGCCGTGCTCGAAGCCATCAGCGTCTCGATCGTCTTCGCGCCGTGGGGCGTTGCGAGAGCCGCTCCGCTAGATTCAGCCCATGACAAGCGAGGATGGCTACTTCGGCGAACCAGTGGCGGCGACCTACGACGAGTCCTCCGACGAGATGTTCGCCCCGGAGGTCGTGAACCCAACCGTCGACTTCCTCGCGGAGCTGGCCGGGACGGGCCGGGCGCTCGAGCTCGGGATCGGCACGGGTCGAATCGCGTTGCCGCTTGCGGCGCGCGGCATCGCCGTCCACGGTATCGAGCTGTCGAGGGCGATGGTTGCCCGCCTTCGCGCCAAGCCGGGAGGGGAGGGGATCGGCGTGACTATCGGCGACTTCTCGACCGCCAAGGCCGACGGCACGTTCCGACTCGGCTACCTCATCTTCAACACGATCATGAACCTGACCACCCAGGCCGCCCAGGTCGCGTGCTTCCAGAACGTCGGCGAGCATCTCGAGCCCGGCGGCCGCTTCGTCATCGAGGTCGGCATACCCGATCTCCAGCGGCTGCCGCCCGGCGATCGGTTCGTCATCTTCGATGCACGCGAGACTCATTGGGGGATCGACGAGTACGACGTGGCGAACCAGGGGCTGATCTCGCACCACTTCCAGGTCGTCGATGGCAGGTTTGAGAAGTCTTCGGGGCCGTTCCGCTACGTCTGGCCCGCCGAGCTCGATCTGATGGCGCAGATGGCCGGCCTGGAACTCCGCGAACGGTGGGCCGATTGGAACCGCGGGCCGTTCACGAGCGACAGTCGCAAGCATATCTCGGTCTGGGAGAAGCCCGCCAGAGCTCCCGGCGTCATGTTGACGGCCCATGCTCATGAGGTACCATCTGTTTCATGAAGCAGACCTCTATCTCAAAGGGCGGTCAGGTTTCGATTCCCGCTGAGGTCCGCCATCGGTGGGGGACGAACCGCCTGCTCGTCGACGATCGCGGGGACGAACTCGCCTTCCGACCACTGCCCATGGATCCCATCGGCGCTGCTCGCGGCGCGCTGCAGGGCGAGCACGAAGACGAGCCGAGTTCCCATGACGTCCGACGCCAGACGCGCGAGGACGAGTCCGTTGGCAGCCGAACTCGAGCGGCCCGCTGACCGTCTTCGACGCCCAGGCTATCGTCGCCTTCCTCCTCGACGAGCCAGCGGCAGCTGAGGTCGAACGCGAACTGCGCGAGCCAACAGGGCTGGCTCGTGTCACCGCACTCAACCTCGCGGAAGTTCTCGACGTCATGACCAGGATCTACCAGCGACCTTGGTGGGTCACGATGGATGCCCTGGCCCTGCTCGAGAGCGGTGGCCTTCAGATCGCGGTTGTGAACGCCGACATTGGCATCTCGGCCGGCGAGCTCCATGCCAGGCACTACGATCGAAAGACGAGTCCCTTGTCGATGGCCGACTGCGTCGCACTGGCAACCGCCGCTGTCCTGGGCGAGCCGCTCGCGACGTCCGACCCCGCCCTCGCGGCGGCGGCAAGGGCGGAAGGCGTCACGATCGTCCCGCTGCCGGATACCAGCGGCCGACCCCCGACCTAACGGATCATTCGTACCCGTACACTCGGACGTGATCGACGGGCTTCCGCGACCGCCGATACAGAAGGGGAACGCGTGGCCCAGGGCCCGATCGAGAATCCGGTCATCAACTCGCCGTTCGTCGAGCCTGCCCAACACTTCGTCACGACCCAGGAC
>JBKKDW010000084.1:0-6657 GCA_046708025.1 Candidatus Limnocylindrales bacterium | reverse complement strand
GATCTCCCGATCGGGCAGCATGTCGCGCGCGATCTGGGCACTCTTGATCGTGGCCGACAGGTTGCCCGCCACATGGATCGACACGATCGCGTCGGCGCCAGACGCGAAGGCGGCCTCATAGGCCTCCTTGAACTCGCCCGGCGACGAGGCCGCGGTGGTCGGAAACGGAGCATCCGGCGCGACCATCCGATCCCAGAACTGGGCGGTCGAGAGATCCACGCCGGCCTTGAAGCTGTCCTTTCCGAAGGTCACCAGGAGGGGGACGATCCCGATGCCATCGGCCGCGGCAAGGGCCGGGTCCAGGTCTGACGCTGAATCGGTGAAGATCGCAACGCGGCTCAAGTCGGATCCTCCTGGCAACCGCCTGGATGTTGCGGGCATGATACGGGTCCGGTCCAGTCCGGCGGGAGCCGCTAGGATTCCGGGAGATGGAACGCTCACTGCTGGCCGTCCTGGCCGGGACGTTTACGCTGCGCTTCAGCACCGGCCTGACGGGGGCCATGCTGAGTGCGTACCTGGCCAAGCTCCCGGAGCATGGCGGCCAGGAGGTGTCGGCCGGCACGCTGGCCGTGTTGCATGCCTCGTTCTACGTGGCCGAGCTGGTCCTTTCGCCCCTGTTCGGCGTGATCTCGGATCGCCTTGGCCATCACCGAGTGATGCTGTTCGGCCCGGCGTTCGGGGCGGTGGCCGTGATCCTGACCGGCCTCACGACCAATCTCGTGCTGCTCGGTGGCACCCGCCTGCTCGAGGGCGCCTCGACGGCGGCCAGCGTGCCCTCCATCCTCGGCTACATCGCCGCGGTCACCGTGGGCAACGAGTTGCTGCGGGGCAAGGCGGCGGCCCGCTTCGAGGGTGTGACCCTGGCCGGGATCGGGGCCGCCTTCGCGGTGGCGCCGCTGCTCTTTGCCGCCCTGGGACCGGCCGCATTCTTCCTGAATGCCGCGTTCTACGGCGTCTCTTACCTGATCTACCGGTTCTGGGTCGCGGACCACGATGCGCAGGAGCGGGCGGCGATCAAGGCCGCGAACCGGCGCCGGGTCGATCTGGGTCGCTACCGCGTGCTGCTGCGAACGTCGCACGTGTGGCTCCTGGCGCCGACCTGGATCGCGGTAAACGCCTCGATCGGGTTGTGGTTCAGCCAGTCGATCTTCCAGTTCTCGAAGACGGACCCACGCTTCCCGGACCAGGCCCTGCTCCAGGGCTTCAGCCCGGTCCAGATTTCCCTGGCCGCGGTGGTGATCGGGATCGTGTTCGCTGTCGGCCTGATCTACTGGGCAACCGGTTCGCCAGGATGCGTCGGACCACGATCATCCTGTACGGGATCCTTGGCGGGGCCGTCCTGGTCGGGGGCGGGCTGGCCATCAATCATGGCGGAGGTCTGTCGCCGATCGTGCCCCTGGCCGGGGTGCTCGCCGCCCTGTTCGGTTTGTTCGTGCTGGCCGGGGCCACCCCGGCGGCGCTCGGCCTGCTGGCCGACATCTCCGAGCGTTTCCCAGCCGATCGGGGCGCGATCATGGGTCTCTACGGCGTGTTCCTCGCGGTCGGGCAGATCTCGGGGGCACTGATCGGTGGCCTGGCCGCTGACCTGCGCGGAATCGACGGTCTGCTGGCGGCAACCATGGCGATGCTGCTCCTGGCGCTGCTGCCGCTCGCCCAACTCCGTCGACAGGAGCACTACGTGGGCGGTCCGGCCACCCCGGCCGTCCTCGACGGGGACGGCTCGTGACGGACGGCAGACCCTGGGCCCCCGTCCCGCTGGCGCGCGGGGCGCGCGGGGCCGTGGTCGCGCCGCATCACCTCGCCACGGCGGCGGGATCGGCCGTGCTGCGCGCCGGCGGATCCGCCGTGGATGCAGCGATCGCGAGCAATGCCGTTCTTGGCGTCGTCGTGCCCGGCGGCTGCGGCCTGGGCGGGGACGCGTTCTGGCTCATCTGGGACGCCGGGGCTGCGCGCCAGCTTGCGCTCAACGGCTCCGGGCGGGCGCCGGCGAGCGCAGATGCCGCGGGGCTGCGCGACGGCGGCCTGCGGACGATCCCACTGCGAGGTCCGCTCTCGATCACGGTGCCGGGAGCCGTTCGATCGTGGGGCGACGCGCACCGGCGCCTCGGGCGACTTTCACCCGACGCCATCCTGGCGCCGGCGATCGAGCTCGCCCGCGATGGCTTCCCGGCCTGGGACGGCTTCATCGGCGCGGTCGAGGGGACGGCGCCGCTGGTGATCGAGGCGCTCGGGCGGCAGGCTGGGTTCTTCGGCGTCTACCGGCCGCACGGACGACCGTGGCGCGAGGGCGAGCGAGTCCGCCTGCCGGCCCTGGCCGCGACGCTGGAGACTCTCGCCCGCGACGGCTTCGATGCCTTCTACGAAGGCGATCTCGGGGAGCGCCAGGCACGCGCCCTGGCGGAGGCTGGGTCGCCGATCGTCGCCGCCGACCTCGTCGCCCACCAGTCCACCTGGGGTGATCCGATCTCGATCGATTACCGCGGCGTCCGGGTCACGACCCATCCACCGAACAGCTCGGGCCTGGTCGCCCTGGAGCTGCTGGCCATCCTTGCCCGCTTCGAGGCGCCACCGGTGGGCGCGTTCGGGCCGGATGGCGTGACCGATCCGGCCTGGATCCATCTGGGCATCGAGTCGGCCAAGCTGGCCATGGCCGACCGCGACACTCACCTGACCGATCCGGCCTTCCGCGACATCCCGGTAGAGCGGCTGATCGACACGACGTATGCCGGATCGCTGGCGAAGCGGATCGACCCGGGCCACGCCGCCCGGCCCGCGGCCGCGACCAATCCGGTCGGCGGCGGGACCGTCTACCTCGCTGCGGTCGACCCGTGGGGCAACGCCGTCAGCCTGATCGAGTCGAACTACCTGGGATTCGGGTCCGGGGTGGTCGATCCGGGCACCGGAATCCACTACCAGAATCGGGGCAGCTACTTCAGCCTGGACCCGGCTCACCCGAACGTCCTGGAACCGGGCAAGCGAACCCTCCACACCCTCCTTCCAGGGATGCTGTTCCGGGGGGACCGGGCGGAGCCGTGGGTGGTGGCCGGATCGATGGGCGGTGACGCCCAGCCCCAGATTCACGCCCAGCTGGTCTCGGCGCTGGTCGACGGCGGGATCGACATCGGTACCGCGGTGCGCGCACCGCGCTGGTTCGTCGCGCCGGCCGCCCACTTCGCGCCGCTGGTCGAAGTGCGTCTCGAATCACGTCATCGGCCGGGTGTCGCCGAGGCGCTGGAGGCCATGGGCCACGCCGTCACGCTGGCAGGGCCATTTGACTCGACCTTCGGGCACGAACACGCGATCGAGCTGGTCGATGGCGGTCCGGCTGCCTCGGACGGTTCGCTGGCCGCGGCGACTGACCCGCGCAGCGCCGGGTTGCCGGCGGTCCTCTGACCCGGCCGCCTGACCCGGCCGCCTGACCCTGCGACACGTGGCCATGCGATACTCGGCGCCCGACACGCGCAGGGAGGGGCCCGTGACCTCGAACGTCAGCCAGAATTACCCGTACACGAGCGAGTCCGAGGCCGAACGAGCCAGCCAGATCGCGGCGCTCGTGGCGACCAAGGACGACCTCGCCGGCAAGCTCGCCGCGGAGACCACGCCCCTCGATTCGAACGATCGGTGGTGGGTCTGGAAATGCCCGTCGAAGGGCTGTCCCGGCCTGCTCCACGTGGCGGGCTACGCCGCCGAGAAGCATGCGGTCTACGTCGTATGCGACGGTACCTGCGGGAAGACCTTCCTGCGCTGAACCGCACTGATGAGGCGTCGGAAACGGGGACCCTGGTGACGCACGACGGCGCGCTCCGGGCGAGCCGCCGACAGCTGGTCATCGAATCGCTCGGGATCGCCGTCTCGGCGATCGGCTTCGGGTTCGTCTACGGCCTCGCGGCGCGAGAGACCGGCTTCTCGCCGATCGAGGCGGTCGCCATGAGCACACTGGTTTTTGCGGGCGCCGCCCAGTTCGCTGCCGTCGGCTACGTCGCGGGCGGCCTGGCCTGGCCGGGGGTCATCCTTTTGACCGCGCTTCTGAACGCCCGTCACCTGCTGTACTCGGCGGCCCTGGCGCCGTGGCTGCGCGAAACGCCTCGCCCGACGCGAGCGCTCATGGCCCACGTCCTGACCGATGAGGCATTCGCCCTCGCGATGGCCCACTTCGAGCGGCTCGGTCGATCCGACACACGCGGCTACTGGATCGCGGCGATCGGCGCGACGTTCATCCCGTGGAACGTGGCCGCGCTCGCGGGCGCGACGGTGGGCGCGCAGATCCCGGATCCTGCCCGCTTCGGCCTGGACGTCGTCTTCCCGGCGGCCATGGTCGGCCTCGCGGTCGGGCTGTTGACCGGCCGTCGGGAACTGGTTGCCGCACTCGGCGGGGCGATCCTGGGGGTGGCCGTCGGCCTCTTCGCCGGACCGGGCGTCGGAGTGATCGTGGGCGGGCTCGGCGGCCCGCTGCTCGGAATGGCCGTACCCCGACAGGCGTCCGATGCGGCCACCGCGCTTGGTACGCCGGCCTCCGCCGAGCGCTACGCCATGCCGGGTGCCCACTTCCTGGAGCGCGGCACGGGCCGGGCACGCGGCGGCGCCCGGCCCGACCTCCGGCCGCCCGACGACGAGGGAGTGCCGTGAGCGTCGAACTGGTTGGCCTGGCGCTGCTGATGGGTCTCGTGACCTATCCGTCGCGAGCGCTTCCGCTACTCGCGCCGGGGATCGAGCGACTGCCCGCCGCGGCCCTCGACTATCTGCGGCTGGTGGGACCGGCCGTGCTCGCGGCGCTCGCCGCTGTCAACGTGATGGTCGTATCGACCGACGGTGGAGCGCCGGCTTTCCACGTCGGCATCGAATGGGCGGCCGTAGCCGTCTGCGCTGCGCTGACGGCATGGCGGCGCAACCTGCTCATCGGACTGGTCGCCGGTGTCGGGTTGGTGGCCGTCGCGCGCGCGCTGGGACTGGCCGAACTGCCGCTCTGACGCGCTGCGCGTCGGCCTCGATCTCGATGAGCAGGCTCGGGTCGATCAGAGCGCTGACCTCGACCATGGTGGCCGCCGGGCGGATCGTTCCGAACGCGGCGCCCTGGACCGCCATGACCTCGCCGCAGCGTGAGATGTCAGTCACGAACATCCTGATCCGAACAACGTCGGTCAGGTTGAAACCAGCCTCGGTCAAGGCCACCTGAATGATCGAGAGGACCGCCTGGGCCTGGGCCCCGATGTCGCCCGGGTGGAGCGACCGCCCGTCAGGTCCGGCATCGGTGGTCCCGGCAACCCAGCACGCGTCGCCGACGACAACCGCGCGGCTGTAGCCGGCGGTCGCTTCCCACGGCCCGCCCGACGAGATCAACCGCCGGGCCACGGATCGCTCACGAGCGGACCCCGCGCCAGGTGAGCACGTCCGGATCGGCGGCGATCGCCACCAGCAGGCCGGCCAGCATCGTCGTCCGGGGCACGATCGACTCGACGTCGAGATACTCGGCAGGCGAATGATCGTTGCCGCCGATCGGCCCGAGTCCATCGAGGCTCGGCACCCCCATCCCCGATGTCGTGTTGGCATCCGAGGCGCCGCCGGTCGATGCATCCCGGACCTCGAAGCCGAGCCCGTGGGCGACAGCCTGGGCATGCTCGACCAGCCGCCCGCTCCGCGCCAGCTTCTCCATCGGCCACCAGCGGGCCATCGTGTCGAACTCCACGGTCGTGTCCGCGACCTCGGTCGCGTCGGCGATCCGGCGGACCTCCGCTTCGGCCTCCTCGAGCGCCTCGCGGGAGGTCGCCCGGATATCCACCTCCAGGGCGCAGTGCTCGGGCACGACGTTGGGGCGCGTGCCTCCGTCGATCACCCCGACATTGACCGTCACGCCGGGCCAGCGGCCGTTGAGCGCATGCAGGTCGGTGACGATCCTCGCGGCCTCGAGGATCGCGCTGCGACCCTTCTCAGGCTCGACGCCCGCGTGCGAGGCGCGACCGTGGACGTGCAGGCGGGTGTCGAGGATCCCCTTGCGCGCCGAGACGATGTCGCCATTGGCGCGGGCACATTCCAGCACGAGTGCAACATCGACGTCGCCGGCGATCGCCCGGATATGTGGCGTGGAGCTCGGCGACCCGATCTCCTCATCAGGGTTGGCCACGAAGACGAGCCGCTCGAACGGGAGGCCGCCACGCTCGCCGATCAGCGCCTTGAGGGCGTAGAGGCCGGTCAGCAGGCCAGACTTCATGTCGGTGACGCCAGGGCCGTGGGCGACCCCGTCGTCCATCCGGAACGGCCGGGCCGCGGCGGTCCCCGGGTCGAACACGGTGTCGAGATGCCCGATCAGCAGGAGGCGCGGCCCGTGCGGTCGCCCGTCGAAGGTGGCGACGACCGTGTCGCCGAGGCGGCCATCGGGATCGGGTCGGTGCTCCACGGTGGCCCCGAGCGCGGCCAGGAAGTCGCCGGTCCAGCGCCCGACCTCGTTGACGCCGGCCGGCGTGTAGCTCCCGCAGTCGGTGTTGACCAGGCGCCCCAGATCGGCCAGGTAGTCCGGCAGATCCGCGGCGATGACCTCCCGCAGGCGAGCGAGCTCGACGGGCGAGGGCGTGGGCGCGGGCGTGGGCGAGGGCGTCGTCGGGCTGGAAGGGGCGTCCTTGGCCGCAGTCTAGCGACGCGGCCCGCTTGGTATCCTGCCCGGAC
>JBKKDW010000083.1:0-5523 GCA_046708025.1 Candidatus Limnocylindrales bacterium | reverse complement strand
ATACAACACCATTCGCCCGCACCAGTCGCTCGGATACCTGACCCCAGCCGAGTTCTTGGCCACTGTCGGGGTCAATGTGTAGCGGACGTACTGGACGAGTACAATCGTTTGACACCCCCCGAGGGGTGGACCTATCATCCGCCGGACGACGACGCGCCATGCGCTTTCGGGCGCCAGGCGCGTTTGCGTGCCTTCAGGGGTAGTGACAGACCGTCCCCGAGGCCGGTTGGAGAGGATCCCGGACAGTCCCGATGACCAAGCAGACCTATCAGCCCAAGAAGCGCCACCGCGCCAAGGAGCACGGCTTTCGCGCCAGGATGAGGTCGGCCGGAGGCCGGCGGGTCCTGGCCACTCGTCGCGCTCGCGGTAGAAAGCGGCTGACAGCCTGACCATCGGGCGCGGTTCGAATACGCCGCGGCTCGACATGCTCTCCCGCCCGCAGGACTTCGCGGCGTTCCAGGAAGGCGGGACCACCAGGTCCCACCCTCTCCTGACCGCCCGGTTCCGGCGGACCGATCTCGAGACGACCCGCTTCGGACTTTCGACCGGCCGGACTCTCGGCGGCGCGGTGGTTCGCAATCGTGTCCGTCGCCGGCTCCGCGAGGCGCTCAGGGTGATGGCGCCCTCGTTCCAGCCCGGCTGGGACGTCCTCATCATTGCCCGGCCATCGATCATCTCGGCCGACCATGATGCGCTGGTCGGGGCGTTGCGCCGAACCCTCGTCTGGGGCGGCGCGCTCGGAGGTTCGGCTGCTTGAAACGGATCGGGATCGGGTTGATCAGGCTGTACCGGCTCGCCTTCGCCTGGCTGCCGCCCAGTTGTCGATACGAGCCGACCTGCTCGCATTACACGGAGCAGGCGATCCTGAAATATGGTCTGCTCAAGGGCAGCTGGATGGGCGCACGGCGGATCGCCCGCTGTCATCCCTGGAGTACCGGTGGCTATGATCCCGTCCGCTAGAGTGGTCCTGCTGGTCCTGCTGGCCGTTGTCGTGGCGGCCTGCGCACCCGGCGAGTCATGCGCGCCCGGCGGTCCGTTTGCGTCCGCGACGCCCCTGCCCCCGCTGACTGCCGCCCAACCCGGAGCGGATCCGATCAGCCTCCTGGCCTGGGCGTTCACGCCGATTTTCCAGGCGATGTTCATCATCCTGGTCGCGGTCTACGTGTTCCTTGAGGGACTGGCCGTGCCGGCCGCGATCGGCTGGTCGATCGTCGTCCTGACCCTCATTGTGCGCGCCCTGGTCATCCCGCTCTACCGCCGCCAGCTCGTCTCGCAGCGTCGGATGCAGCTGCTCCAGCCCGAGATCAAGGAGATCCAGCGGCGCTACAAGGGCGACGCGATGAAGGCCCGGCTGGCCCAGCAGGAGTTGTTCAAGGAGCGCGGCGTCAGCCCGTTCGCAGGCTGCCTGCCGTTGCTCCTCCAGATGCCGCTGCTGTTCATCATCTATTCGGTCATCCAGAACGGGCTGACCAACCAGGATCCGCGGGCGCTGCTCAGTGTATTCGGGGTCGAGGTCGTCGACCTCCAGTGCACCAACGTGGTCAACGGTGTCATCGACGCGACCAAACCGTGCATCGACACGATCATCCCGTTCCTGGGCAACCTTGATGTCAGCCGGCCTTCGACGTTCTTCGACATCGGGATTGCCGGGTTCGTCCTTGGGCTGAGCATCCTGGCCATCGTGTCCGCGATCCTGCAGCTGGTCCAGTCGCGGATGCTGCTGCCGGTCAGCACGAACGAGGACGATCCCAACACCAGGATCCAGCGCCAGACGATGCTGTTCCTGCCGTTGATCTCGGTCGCCTACGGCGGGTTCCTGCCGGCCGGACTGTTCATCTACTGGATCACGGCCACGATCTTCTCGATCATCCAGCAGTACCTGATCGTGGGCTGGGGCGGCATGTTCCCGATCTTCGGCTGGACGCCGGCGTTCGCGACGGCCCACACCCCGCGCTTCCCGGTGGCCATGCCACCGCCACCTGAGCCAAGCAAGCGAGCGGCCATCCTGACCGACGCTGAAAAGAAGACGACGGCCGCTTCGACGATCCGCCCCCGCGAGCGGGGCCGTCAGGGCCGACGAGGGAGACGACGCTGAAATGAGCGAGTACCAGGAATTCACCGGAAAGACCGTCGAAGAGGCACTGCGCCTTGCCCGGGAGGCGTTTGGCGCCGAGCTCAACGACCTCGACTTCGAGATCCTGACGCCGGGCAGCCGCGGCGTTCTCGGGATGGGCGCCGAACCAGCCAGGATCGTCGCGGCGCCGCGCGCCGCCCTGGGTGGAGCCGCCCCCAAGCGCGAGGCGGCCGCTGCCGTCCCGCTTCCGCCGCCGGCGAGACCACCGCGGGACGACCGACCGCCACGACGCGACGACCGACCGCCACGACGCGATGACCGCCCCACCGAGGGCCGTCCGCATGACGCCGGTGGCCCGCGCCCCGACGATCGCCCGCAGGCCGACCGTGGCCCTCGCCCCGCCGAGCGGCCTCTGCGCCCCGGGGACCGTCCGCTCGGTGACCGTGGCCCTCGCCGGGACGCGAGGCCACCGCGCCGCGACGACCGCGGTCGCGGCCCTTCGCTCGGCGGCCCTGCCCCGTCGCACGGCGGCCCAGCCGATCTGTCGGCGTCGGAGGCAGCCGAGGTCGCCGCAGCCCGCGGCTCTCTCGCCGCCGAGCGTGCCGACCTGGAGGCATCGGAGGCGTCGCCAGAGGCGCTCGCCGCCGGCAAGGCGATCCTCGAGCAGTTGATGCACCATCTCGGGTTCGCGGTCCAGGTGGAGGTCGAGACCGGCGAGACAAGCCGCCTCAACGTGGTCGCCGATGGCGACGAGAAGGAGGCGCTCGGCGCGCTCATCGGGCGCAAGGGCGAGCGACTGTCCGCGCTCCAGCACCTGGTCAACCTGATGCTCTCGAAGGAGATGGGCGCCTGGACCCGCGTCCTGGTCGACGTGGAGGACTACCGCGGCAGGCGTGAGCGCCAGCTCCGGGAGCTCGCCGAGAGGGCGGCCGCCCGGGTCGTGGAGACCGGCAAGATGCTCCAGCTTGAGCCGATGTCGGCCCTCGAGCGGCGCTGGATTCACATGTCGCTGCGCGATCACCCCGCGGTTGTCACCCAGTCGATCGGCGAAGAGCCCAACCGCCGGGTCGTGCTGGTGCCGCGCAGCCCGGTCTGAGGCCGGCCAATCCGTCACGTTGGTGCAAGCGAGTCCGTCCCAGTCGGACGGTCGCGTTTGACGGGATCTCGCGTACCTCGCTGCTAGGATGGCGCCTCAGACATGACCGCGACGACCGAGACGCTCGAGCAGATCCGCGAACCAGGCCAACCATCGGCCTGGCTCCGGTTCGGGCTGGCCTTCTTCATCGGGCTCGCGGCGGCGTTGCTGATCGGCGCCATCGCGTTCTATGCCTACGACCAGCACTACGCCGGACGGATCCTGCCGGGGGTTCACGTCGGTTCGGTTGAACTCTCCGCCCTGGCTCCCGACGCGGCCCGCCTCGAACTGGAGCAGGCGTACGGTTCGCTCGCTGAGGGTCGCATCGTGATCACCGGCGCGAACCGCCAGCGGGTCATCGGCTACGCCGAGATCGGGCGTCGTCCGGACATCGACGTCCTCCTTGGGGCGGCCCTCGCGGTTGGCCGCGGCGGATCGCCGATTGACCGGGCCGTCGCAGACGCGCGGACCGCACTCCAGGGCGTGGTACTCGAACCGAGTGTTACCTTCGATGCCGATGAGTTGATGGTCCGCGTCAGCGCGATCGCTGACTCCCTCAGGATCGATCCCGTCGATTGGACCGTTCAGCCCGATCGACAGCAGACCTTCAATGTCGTGCCGGGATCGGCCGGCCGTGAGGCTGACCCCGCGCCGCTGATCGTCGCCCTGGCTGCCGACCTCGATCGGCTCGATGCCCCGGGAGAGATCCGCCTCGACCTCAACGTCACGACAGTCGAGCCGGACGTGACCCGGACCGAGGCGTTCGGCGCCAAGCTGACCGCGGACCGGATGACGGACGAGATCGTGCTCGTGGTCGGCGACGAGAGGCTGCCGATCGACGAGGCCGAGTTGCGCAGCTGGGTGTCGTTCCGGACGACGACCGACGGCGGTTACGCGGCCATGATGGATACGACGCCGTTGACCGGCCTCGTGGAGGCACTGGCCACACAGATCGACCGCGAGCCGGTCAATGCCAGCTTCATCACGACCAGCGGTCTCGTCACCGATATCACGCCGAGCAAGGACGGCTACAAGCTCGACGTCTCGGCTACGGTCACCCAGATCCAGGAGCTGCTCGCGGCTCGTCGCGCCGGTGCCGAGACAACCGAACTCGTGCCAGCCCTGGTCGTGACGCCGCCGGCCCTGACGACAGCCCAGGCGGAGGCCTCGGCGCCGCTGATGGTCAAGATCTCCGAGTGGAAGACCTACTTCCCGATCAGCGAGAAGAACGGCTTCGGGGCGAACATCTGGATCCCGACGCTGGAGATCGACGGCTATGTCGTGGGACCGCGCGAGACGTTCGACTTCTGGGACGCGATCGGGCCGGTCACCCGCGAGCGGGGCTATCGCGACGGCGGGGCGATCATCAACGGCCGGACCGAGCCACAGGGCGCCCTGGCCGGCGGCATCTGCTCCTGCTCCACGACCCTGTTCAACGCCGCACTGCGCGCCGGTTTCGAGATGGGCGCCCGACGCAACCACTACTACTACATCGACCGCTACCCCATTGGCCTCGACGCGACGGTCTTCATCAGTGCCTCGGGCTCGGTCCAGACCGTGTCATGGACGAACGACACGGACTACCCGGTCCTGATCCGCGGGTACAAAATCAAGGACGGCAACCGCGGCTACGTCAAGTTCGAGCTGTACAGCGTGCCCAGCGGCCGCCGCGTCGTCATCGGACCGCCGACGATCAAGAACATCAAGCCCGCGTCTGATTCCACGCAGCTGACCGATACGCTCGCGCCCGGGGTGCGCAAGCGGATCGAGTACCCGGTCGACGGCAAGCAGGTCTGGCGCAGCCGCACCGTCTACGACGCCTCGGGCGCGATCATCCACACCGAGACCTACTACTCGAACTACGCCCGGATCACGGGCATCGTCCTGGTGGGCAAGGCAGCGGGGCCGTCCGACCCTGCGCCCGAACCGACGCCGACCCCCGAACCGACGCCGACCCCCGAACCGACGCTCGCGCCGTAGCCGCGGCGCCGCCACCGCTGCGCCGGGCGCCTTCCATCGCGTGATTGGTGGAGATGGGGGAGAGTCGAACTCCCCGTCCAGAACCCTTCGCCGGAGACCACTACGAGCGTGTCCGATGCTTTGTCGTCGACCGCTCGAACGGGCATCGGCACCCTGCCGAGCGGTCCAGTCACGTGCCCCTAGATCGGGCTTGACTCCGGACTACGCGACGCTGGTCCGGATCGCAGCCTCGCTGCATGACGCTTCCACTACCCGCGAGGCGGAGGCAGCTTCCACGCTCACTCTACTGCCTAAGCAGCGAGAGCGAGAGTCGACTGGCGGTTGCCAGGTACTT
>JBKKDW010000082.1:0-9885 GCA_046708025.1 Candidatus Limnocylindrales bacterium | reverse complement strand
GTGTAGTCGTCCGCTGGGACGAAGACCGCCTGGAGCGAGGTGATCGAGCCCTTCTTGGTCGAGGTGATGCGCTCCTGGAGGCCGGCCATCTCGGTCGCGAGGTTGGGCTGATACCCCACCGCGGACGGCATGCGGCCCAGCAGCGCCGAGACCTCCGAGCCCGCCTGGGTGAAGCGGAAGATGTTGTCGATGAACAGGAGGTCGTCTCGGCCCTCCTCGTCCCGGAAGTACTCGGCCATCGTCAGGCCGGTCAGTGCGACCCGCTGGCGCGCGCCGGGCGGCTCGTTCATCTGGCCGAACGCGAACGCGGTCTTGGCGAGGACGCCCGACTCGGTCATCTCGTGGATGAGGTCGTTACCTTCGCGCGAGCGCTCGCCGACACCGGCGAAGACCGACACTCCGGCATGCTCCTGGGCGACGTTCCGGATGAGCTCCTGGATGATGACCGTCTTGCCGACCCCGGCGCCACCAAAGATCCCGATCTTGCCGCCTTTCTTGAACGGGCAGATGAGATCGATGACCTTGAGCCCGGTCTCGAACACCTCGACGTCGGTCGACTGCTGGTCGAAGGCGGGCGGGGCGCGGTGGATCGGCAGCCGGATCGCGCTCTCGACCGGACCCTTGCCGTCGATCGGCCGACCGAGGACGTCGAATACGCGGCCGAGGGTCGCCTCGCCGACCGGCACGGTGATCGGTGCGCCGGTGTCGGTCACCGCGGTGCCCCGGGCGAGGCCGTCGGTCGTCGTCATCGCGACCGAGCGGACCCAGTTGTTGCCAAGGTGCTGCTGGACCTCGCAGACCAGGGGGTCAGCATCCTCGCGCTGGATCTCGACCGCGTTGTGGATGGCCGGCAGCTGACCGGCCGGGAATTCGATATCGACAACGGGTCCGGTGATCTGGATGACCCGACCCTCGGTCGAGCCCGTCGTGTTGGCTGTCTTCTGGGCGGTGGTCGCCATGCTCGTGTCTGCCTCCTGCGTCCTGTGCGTCAGCGGTTCGCGCCGGACGCGATCTCGATCATCTCGCGGGTGATGTTTGACTGGCGGACCTTGTTGTACGACAGGGTCAGGTCCTCGATGAGCTCTTCGGCATTCTCGGTCGCATTCTTCATCGCGACCATCCGCGACGACTCCTCGCTCGCCTTCGACTCCAGGACCGCCTGGAAGAGGCGGGTCGCGACGTAGCGCGGGAGGAGGGCCTCGAGGACCGTTCCCGCGCTCGGCTCGAAAATGAACTGGTTGCCGGGAATGCCTTCGGTATCCTCGGTCTCGCGGATCGGCAGCAGCTGGACGCTCTCCGGCCGCTGGACGAGGGTCGAGACGAAGCGGTTGTAGACGACGTCGATCCGGCCGTACGTGCCGGCCAGGAAGTCGTCGGTCACGAGCCGAGCGAGCGGGATGATGTCGGCGAATGTCGGCCGGTCGCCGAACCCCGCGAAGTGGGCTTCGATCGGCACCCGGGCCCGGCGCATGGCGTCGCGGCCCTTGCGTCCGACGGTCACCACCGCGAGATCGCCCGCCTGCTCGGTGATCGTCCGGGCGGCGAAGCGGATC
Source organism: Candidatus Limnocylindrales bacterium (assembly GCA_046708025.1). GTDB lineage: Bacteria > Chloroflexota > Limnocylindria > Limnocylindrales > CSP1-4 > SPCO01. Next base: position 8,332 of record JBKKDW010000082.1, on the reverse strand, counting down.
GTGTTCGTGTTGAGCGGGCCGGCCAGGCCGCGGTCGGTCGTGATGAGGACTATGAGCCGCTTGCCGCCCTCACGTTCGGCGAGGAGCGGGTGATCCTCGCCACTGAGCACGGCCGCGATGTCGGCCAGGATCTCATCGAGCTTCTCGCTGTAGGCGCGCGAGGCGAGCGTCGCGTCCTGGGCGCGCTTGAGCTTGGACGCGGCCACGAACTGCATCGCGCGGGTGATCTGCTTGATGTTCTTGACGGCGCCGATCCGACGCCGGATGTCACGTTGGCTTGCCACGGTCGGTCGTGGCGGCGGCCTCGGCAGGCTCGGCGGCCTGGGCAGGCGCCGGCGATGTCGAGATCGATGCCTCGGGCGAGGTCGACGTCTTCGCCGAATCGGGCGCCTTGGCCGCGTCCATCGCGAAGCCATCGACCCTGAACCGCTCGATCGCCTCGTCGAGCGCGGCCGAGAGCTCGTCGCTCAGCGCGCCGGAGCTGCCGAGCTCCTCGAGAATCTTCGGGCGCTCCGAGTCGAGGAAGCGGTAGAACTGGCTTTCGAACTCCTTGACCTTCGGGGTCGGGACGTCGTCGAGCTTGCCCTTCGTCGCGGCGTACAGGATGGCGACCTGCTTCTCGACCGGCAACGGCTGGTACTGCGGTTGCTTGACGATCTCGGACAGCTTCTCGCCCCGGGTGAGCTGATCGCGGGTGGCCTTGTCGAGGTCCGAGGCGAACTGCGCGAACGCGGCGAGGGCGCGGTACTGGGCGAGGTCCAGCTTGAGCGGGCCGGCGACCTTCTTCATCGCCTTCGTTTGCGCCGCGGAACCGACCCGCGAGACTGAGATGCCAATGTTGAGGGCGGGCCGCTGACCGGCGTTGAACAGGTCCGTTTCGAGGAAGATCTGGCCGTCGGTGATCGAGATGACGTTGGTCGGGATGTACGCGGAGACGTCACCGGCCTGGGTCTCGATGATCGGCAGCGCGGTGAGCGAACCACCGCCGTTCTCATCGTTGAGCCGAGCGGCCCGTTCGAGGAGCCGGCTGTGGAGGTAGAAGACATCGCCCGGATACGCTTCGCGGCCGGGTGGCCGGCGAAGGAGGAGCGACATCTCGCGATACGCCCAGGCATGCTTGGAGAGGTCGTCGTAGACGCACAGGGCATCCTTGACCAGGCCCTGCCCGGAGACCTCGACACCGTTCTCCATGACCTCCTCGCCCATCGCCACACCGGAATACGGAGCGAGGTACTGGAGCGGCGCCGGATCCTCGGCACCGGCGACGACCACGATGGTGTGTTCCATCGCGCCGTTCTGCTCGAGGATCGCGACGGTGTTCGCGACGGTCGAAAGCTTCTGGCCGATGGCCACGTAGACGCAGACCAGACCCTTGCCCTTCTGGTTGATGATCGTGTCGATGGCGATCGCGGTCTTGCCCGTCTGGCGATCGCCGATGATCAGCTCACGCTGGCCGCGGCCGATCGGAATGAGCGCATCGATCGCCTTGATCCCGGTCTGGACCGGGGTGTCGACGCCCTTGCGGACGATGACCCCGGGCGCTATCCGCTCGGCGGGACGGAACGTCTTTGTCTTGATCGGGCCCTTGTCGTCGAGCGGCCGGCCAAGTGGGTCGACAACCCGGCCAAGGAGCGCGGCGCCGACCGGCACCTCGACGACCCGGCCGGTCGTCTTGACCGTGTCGCCCTCCTTGATCGCGGAGGCGTCGCCGAGGATGACTGCCCCGACGGTGTCCTCCTCGAGGTTGAGGGCCATGCCCATGACCCCGCCCGGGAACTCGAGCATCTCCTGCGAGAGGGCGCCGGCGAGGCCGTAGATCTGCGCGATGCCGTCGCCCACCTCGACGACCGTGCCGACGCTGCGCGTCTCGACGCCGCTGTCGAACGCGTCGATGGCCGACTTGATGATGCTGGTGATCTCGTCCGAACGAATGGCCATGCTGGATCTCCTACAGTGCGCCCGAGACGAGCCGATTCCGGAGCCGCTCGAGGCGACCCCGGACGCTTCCGTCGATGAGGCGGTCGCCGACCCGGACGACGAGGCCGCCGAGCAGGCTCGGATCGATCTTCACGTCGAGCTCGACGCGGCCGCCGGTGAGCTGCTCGAGTCGTGTGGTGAGGGCTTTGACTTCGTCCGCTTCGAGCGGCAGGGCCGTCGTCGCCGTGGCCGTCGTGATCCCCTGGCGGCCGTTGTCGAGCCGGCGGAATTCCGCCGCGACCTGCGCCAGGGCGGCGATCCGGCCACGCCGGAGGAGGAGCACGATGAGGTTGAGGACGGGTTGGCTCGCGCTCTTGATGAGGACGTCGGCAACGAGCTTGATCCGGGCCTCCAGGGCGACGGCCGGGTTGGCCAGGGCGCGGGCGACGCCCTCGTCGTCGAGGATCGCTGCAGCCGCCTCGAGCTCGGTCCGCCAGCTATCGACGGTGTCGTCGCGAAGGCCGATCTCGAAGGCCGCCTCGGCGTACCGGCGGGCGCCCGATGTCCGGCGGGCCATCAGCTCTTCGATCCGCTCGCGGACGCCGACTCGGTGAGGAACTCTTCGACGAGGCGGCGCTGACGGACGTCGTTCATCGTCTCGCCAATGACCCGGCCGGCCGCCGCCAGTGCAAGGTCGGCGACCTCGGCCCGCAGCTCGCCCATCGCCCGGACCTTGTCTGCCTCGATGTCTGCGGCGGCGCGGAGGCGAACCCGCTCCAACTCTTCCCTGGTCGCGGCGATGTCAGCATCACGGGTCTCCTGGGAAACCTTCTGGGCACGCGCCAGGATGTCGTTCGCCTGGCGACGCGCCTCGGTCAGGGTGGCGACGCGCTCCGCTTCGGCGCTTTCGCGGTCGCGCCGGGCTTGCTCGGCGTCCTTCAATCCCTGTTCGATCCGGGCCGCGCGGTCGGCCAGCATCCTCGAGACGGGCCTGAACGCGAAGGTCCAGATGATCGCCAGGAACAGGATGAAGTTGGCCGCGGCGATGATCACCTGGAAGAGGTTGACCTGGAAGAGCGCCTCGCCCTCGCCCTCGGCGGCCAGGCGGACGACCTCGCGCCCGACGCCGGACGCGACGGCCAGCAGATCCACGATGGCTACTCCGTGCCCGATCGGCTACTTGATGAAGATCGCGAGCAGGCCGACGACGATCGCCAGGACGCCGAGGCCCTCGGCGAATGCCGCAAGGATGATCGCGATGCCGCGGATCTGACCGGCCGCGTCCGGGTTGCGACCGATGGCGGTGGCCGACATGCCGGCCAGGATGCCGATGCCGATGCCAGGGCCGAACACCCCGAGAGCGGCGAGTCCGGCGCCGATGTGCTCCATGTCGTGACTTCCTCCTGTTCCCCGAACGGGCGGTTCGGGATCAATGGGACCGTGGTTGGCTGCGCCCCTAGTGTGGCGTGTCAGTGGGCGGGCTGGAGTCGGGCCGACTCCGAACCCCGGGGCTTGTCGATCGCGTCCTCGGCGGGGTGGGCCTCCTCGTCGTGATGACCCTCGATCGCGAGCACGATGAACATCAGCGTCAGCACGCTGAAGATCAGAGCCTGGATCGCATTGAGCATGAGCTCCAGCCCGATCAGCGCGACCGGGATGATCGCGATGGTGAGGGCGGTGATGACCCCGAGGGCGACTTCGCCACCGTAGATGTTGCCGAACAACCGCATCGACAGGGTGACCGGCTTGACGAACTCGAGCATCAGCTCGATCAACCCGACGAACATCCCGATGATCCCCGCGCCGACGCCCTTGCGGAACTCACCGATCGGGAAGAACTTGCCCAGGTAGCCCCGGGCACCCAGGTGCCGGAAGCCCTCCACGTGGAAGATGATGAAGCTGATCAGGGCCATGCCGATCGTGATGTTGACGTCGCTCGAGGGCGCCCGGAGCTCCGGGATCTTGCCCACCGGAGGGACCAGCCCGATCCAGTTGTTGAACAGGATCAGGATGAAGAACGCGGCAAAGATCGGGATGTAGGGGCGCGCCCTGGGCCCGGCCAGGCCGATTCCGAAGTCGCTCAGGAACTCGTAGAAGAACTCGAACAGGTTCTGCCCCCGCCCGGGAATGAGCTTGCCGCCTCGGGTCATCAGGATTGCCCCGGCCAGAACGATGGCCATCACGATCCACATCGTCAGGATCGTGTTGCTGATACTCGGATGGAAGGTGATCAGGGCATCCGGCGAAGGCGCCGAGTCGGGCGCCAGGTCAAGCACGATGTGCGGCGCCGGGAACTCCAGGCTGCCCTCGATGAAGCACGCCGGAAAGGCACACTCGTCACCGGGGGCGCCGCCCCGGGGAAACGGCGGGAAGAGCATGAACGCGGCGATGTCGAGCAGGATGACCGCGCCGATCAGGCCCAACCAGCGCGGCGAGAGCCGGCGACTCGACGTCGGCCCGGGCGCCGGGGCAACGCCGGAGGGTTCCGCCCTCCCGTCGCCTGCGACCTGCTCGCTCGACACGCTGCCTCCACACACAGGAGCGCGGCGTCATGCCGCGCTCGGTTCGTCATGGCCGGCCCCGGTGGGCCGGTTATTCGATCGTCCTGAGGAACTTGCTGACCAGCCGGTAGATCATCAGGGTCCCGGCTCCGGCGCCGGCCAGAAAGCCGACGATCACCAAGATCGGCAGGGTCCCAAGTTGCTCGTCGGCCCAGTAGCCGGCCAGCACGCCGACCAGGGTCGTGACCAGGAGTGAGATGCCGATCTCGGAGAAGAGGGCGGCGTAAGCCCAACCCCGGCCGGGCTCGATCATGTCTGACCTGACAAGGCAGCGGGAGTATAGCAGGTGCCCTGCGACGTCCGGTCAGGCGTGGTCGGGTTCGTAGGACTCCGCCTCGAGCTCGTCCGGGCGCCCGAAATCGCCGCGCGTCGGCAGGAACAGGACGAGGCCTGAGGCGATGAACACGCCCAGGAAGGCGTACAGCTGCGAGGCGCCGGTCAGGATCAGGGCCAGGATCGCCAGGCCGGTGCAGACGCCGTAGATGACCAGGACGGTCTGGCGATGCGACAGGCCCAAATCCAGCAGCCGATGGTGGATGTGCTGGCGATCGGGGCGGAACGGCGAGCGTCGCTGGGAGATGCGCCGAACGATGATCCAGAACGTGTCGATGATCGGCACGCCCAACACGAGCAGGGCGACGGCGACCTTGGCCGTGCCCAGGATGGACAACACGGCCAGCGTGTAGCCCACGAATTGGACACCGCTCGTGCCGCTGAAGATCCTCGCCGGATAGAAGTTCCAGCGCAGGAAGCCAAAGAGCGCGCCGGCCAGGACGAAGCACAGGATCGCGATCAGCGGTTGATTGACCCGGGTGGACAGGCTGATCAGTCCCAGGGTCACCGCGGCGATGATCGCCACACCGGACGACAGGCCGTCCAGCCCGTCGATCCAGTTGATGCTGTTGATCATGCCCACGATCCAGAAGATCGTGAAGGCGATTGCGACGACGCTCGGAAAGACGATGATGCCCGGGCCGAATGGGTTGTTGACGATGTCGATGCCGATGCCCAGGGCAAGCGCGCCGAGGGCCAGGCCGATCTGGCCGGCGAACTGCCAGCGAGCGCGTAGGTCGAGCAGGTCGTCGATCGCCCCCAGGGCGGCAGCGGCGGCCCCGCCGAGCAGGAGCGCTGCCACGCCGAGGGGACGCAGGGAGGGCGGCACGGCGATCAGGCCCGCAGACTCGTTCAACAGCAGGAAGACGCCTGCGACGCCGAGGAACGCGGCGGCCACGGCCAGGCCGCCGCTGCGCGGGATCGTCCCGAGGTTGACCCGCCGTGCCGCGGGCCGGTCGACGATCCGGTAACGCAGCACGATTCGGCGCACCAGCGGAGTCAGCACGAACGAGAGCAGGGCCGCCCCAACGAAGACGGCGACGATCGGACCGAAGGCGCTGCCGAGGCCCGGGATGAAGGTCACGCCGCGGGCAGCCCCGGAACAGGGAAGTGGCTCACGATCGCACGCACCTCGCCGGCCAGGCGAGCCTGCACGGACGGTTCGTCGCGGCGCTGGATCGCCTCGATGATGATCCGGCCCACGACTCGCACTTCGTCCGGGCCAAAGCCGCGCGAGGTGATCGCCGGCGTCCCGATCCGGATCCCCGAAGCGGTGTTGGGCGGCAGCGTGTCGAACGGGATGGCGTTCTTGTTGACCGTGATCCCGATCTCGTCGAGCAGGTGCTCGGCTTCCTTGCCGGTCACACCGAGCGGCGTCACGTCGACCAGCAGCAGATGATTGTCCGTGCCGCCGGAGACCACCCGGGCGCCAAGATCGGCGAGCGTCTCCGCGATGACTCGGGCGTTCTCCACGGTGCGCCGCTGGTCCGTCCGGAAGGTCTCCTCGGCGGCCAGCTTGAACGCGACGGCCTTGCCCGCGATGACCTGCATGAGCGGGCCGCCCTGGGTGCCCGGAAAGACGTTGCGATCGACCGATGCGGCGAGCGAGCCAGGCGCCGCCCCGCCCTTGACTGCCGGAAAGTCACGGGGATCCAGGGTCGCCGGCAGATCGCGCCGGCTGAAGATCATCCCGCCACGCGGACCGCGCAGGGTCTTGTGGGTCGTGGTGGTCACCAGGTCGGCGTGCGGAAACGGGCTGGGATGCACGCCGGCCGCCACCAATCCGGCGATGTGGGCCATGTCGATGAACAGGACCGCCCCGACCGAGTGGGCGATCGTCGCCATCCGCTCGAAGTCCCAGATTCGTGAGTACGCGGAGGCCCCACCAACAATGAGCCTGGGGCGGACCTCCCTTGCCTGCGCCTCCATGGCGTCGTAGTCGATCCGCTCGGTGTCCTGGCGGACGCCGTAGGCGTGAACCTCGTACAGCCGACCGGAAAAGTTGAGGGCCATGCCGTGGGTCAGGTGACCGCCATGGGCGAGGTTCATGCCCATGATCCGGTCGCCCGGCTGGAGGACGCTGAAGTAGGCCACCATGTTCGCCTGGGCGCCCGAGTGGGGCTGGACGTTGACGTGCTCGGCGCCGGGGAACAGGGCGAGGGCACGCTCCTGGGCGAGCCGCTCGGCGACGTCCACGTACTCGCAGCCGCCGTAGTAGCGCTTGCCGGGCAGGCCCTCAGCGTACTTGTTGGTGAGCCACGAGCCCTGCGCCTCCATCACCGCGGCGGACACGTAGTTTTCGCTGGCGATCAGCTCGATCTTGTCGTGCTGGCGGCGGCGCTCGCTGAGCATCGCCGACCACAGGGTGGGATCGAGCTCCGCGATCGACTCGAGGGCCAGGCCCGTCGGGTGCGAGATGGTCATGATCTGGCCGACTCCTTCCTGCCGCTCGGGCGGTATCTTCCCACGAACGGGACCGGCGACGGCGCTACCCCGGGACGAGGTCGTTGGCGATGCCCGCCAGGTCAAGGATCTGGGCGACTCGGGCTACTGGGACGGCGCCAACCCGCAGGATCCGCGGTGTCGGGCCGGTGCAGTCGACGATGGTCGAGGCCGGCCCACCCGGTGCCGGGCCGCCGTCGATGATCAGGTCGATCGCAGCCCCGAGCTGGCCCAGGATGTCGCCGACGTCGCGCGCCTCGGGCAGCCCTGAGACGTTGGCGGAGGTTGTCGGCAACGGCCCCAGGGCTCGGGCCAGGGCGCGCGGGGCCGGGTGATCGGGAACGCGCAGCCCGATCGTGGCGGTCGAGTGCGACAGGGCGCTGGGCAGGGGCACATCCGGACGCTGTGGAACAACAACGGTCAGACCGCCTGGCCAGCATGCCTCGGCGAGCGCCGCCGCCGCCGCCGTCAGGACCCCGACCGATTCCGCCTGGGGCACGTCCTCGAGCAGCAAAATGATTCCCTTGTCGGGAGGCCGTTGCTTCAGGGCGAAGAGACGCTCCACTCCGGCCGGCGCATCGAGCGCCACGCAGATGCCGTAAACGGTGTCGGTCGGCAGGGCGACCACGCCGCCGTCCCTGAGCGCCTCGACCGCGACAGCCCAACCCTTCGGGCTGTCCGACACGATCCGGGCGGTCACGCGAGGAGGGGCTGGCGTCGCTGCGACTCAGCCGCGGCCGCGAACCCGGCACGGACCCCGTCCGCCTCCTCCGCCAGCCGTCTCGACGCCGCCAGGGCGGCGGCCGGCCGGGCGAGCACGAGCGCCTCGATCATTCGAGCGACGCCTTCGTCGCCGAGCGGCGGGGCGATGTAGCGAGCGATCGCCTTGACCGCGTCGGGTGCGCTCGGCATGGCCGCCCCGTGACCGACTTCGGCCAGCATCTCGATGTCGTTCCACTGGTCGCCGATCGCCAGGACTGCCCCCAGCGGGATTCGGAGCCGCCGCGCGAGCCAGCGAATGGCCCGCCCCTTCGACACGCCCGGCGCGGTGAACTCGAGGAAGCGCGGGTGGCTGATCG
>JBKKDW010000081.1:0-4086 GCA_046708025.1 Candidatus Limnocylindrales bacterium | reverse complement strand
ATCGAGGATGGGGTGACCGGTCTGCTCGTGCAGCCGCACGACCCCGCGGCGCTCGCCGCCGCGATTGGCCGGCTGCTGAAGGACCATCCCCTCGCCGACACGCTGGGACGGGCCGGCCACGACATGGTCCACGACCGCTTCTGCATCGAGCTGATGGTCAGCGCGGTGCAGTCGATCTACGACGAAGGGGCCCGTTCCATCCGACCCACCGTGGTGGCCGCGGTCGGCTGAAGTTCGAGGCGACAGGCTCTGGAACCGGCCGACCAGCGGGAGAGGTCGGCGCAGGCGAACCAGCGGAAACAGTCCCACGAGGATCAGGATGGCGATCCCCCAGCCATGCCCAGCCCCTGCGCGATCGCCCGGGGTCGGACTATCATCCATGCAACGTACCAACAAGGCGGTCAGCTGTCATGACCGAACTTTAACTGCGGCCCCGCGACGCTCGCGCCGCCGGTACCAGACCTCCACAGAGGCGACAATGGCCGCGATTGCCGGACCCCCCTGGACAGGTGCCGCGAGGATGGCCGCCGTCAGCGGCGTCAGTACTGGCATCGCCATCAGCGAGTAGTACCACTGGGTTGACGGCCACAGTGCCGGGATGACCCACCACGAGGCGCGCTGCCGGCCCATCACGAACATCGCGGCCACCGCGAACGGGACGAGGACGGGCCAGAACCAGGCGCTCATGCCGCCCTGCGACTGCTCGGAGAGCAGCGCGCTCGTCGTCGACAGGCGCCCGACGTAGTCCGACCAGGGCAGGAGTGGGAGGGACGCGAGGCCGATGCCTGCCGTCAGCGCGAGCGCCTTGACCCGCCACTGGATGATCAGAGGGACGACGCCATAGGCCTTGACAATGGGTGCCAGCCACGCGGCGGGACCGAGCAGCAGCGGAACGAGAAAGAGCTGAGGGTTGCCGTTCCAGAGGTTGTCGACGAGAGGCGGCCAGGTCATCCACCACCACGGCAACCCGAGCCGCCGCAGGGTCCAGGCCGAGGCCGCGATCCCGAGGGCCGTCAGGATCACCACCCCCAGCGCCTCCGGGAGGATCGCGAACGGGACCATCGGCAGCAGCGACGGGGGGGCCGCCGCGTAGTAGAGCGTGCCCATATGGACTGACCAGGGATCCTCCCCGCGCAGCCAGGCGGCCGTGCCGCGCAGGTAGAGCCGGAGATCCGTTGCCGGCTCGCCCGTGGCCAGGGTCTGCAGGCGCATGATCGACAGCGTGACGAACCAGGCGGCCAGTGCCGCCGTTCCGACGCGAGCCCATCGGATCCCAGGGGTCATTGGCGTTTCCCTGTGCGGCTTTCGTACCATGGGTACCTACGGAGAGTTGACCACATGCAGCTACGTCTCGTCCGCGTCCCAGGGTGAGCCTGCCGAAACTCTGGGCGTTCCTGGCCATCGCCCTGCCGACCCTCGGTGCGCTCATGGCCAGCCTCTCCAGCGTGGATCTTGCCTATCATCTCCGAGCCGGCGCGGAGATCCTGGATAACCGCGCGATCCCGGTCATCGACACCTGGACGTTCACCGTGGCGGGTGCGCCGTGGACCGACCAGCAATGGGGTGCCCAGGTCATTCTGGCCGCGGTCTATCGAGTAGCTGGCTGGACTGGCCTCGCCCTGCTGCGGGCGACGCTCGTCGCGATCATCGTTGGCTGTCTCTTCGAGATCGGGCGCCGGCGTGGGTTGGGCATGCGCCGAGCGGCCTTGCTCGCCCTCGCGGCCTTCCTCGTCGCGGCCGTCGCGCTTGGTCTTCGACCCCAGCTGCTCGGGATGGCGCTCTTCGCGTCCGTCCTGTTGCTCGTCTCGGATCGTCAGAGGCATCCGGGCCGCCTGTGGGTCATCCCTGTCCTGGTGATGGCCTGGGCCAACGTCCATGGCAGCTTCCTTCTCGGTCCACTCGTACTCGGGCTGGCCTGGCTGGAGGACCTGCAGCAGCGGGCAGGGCGGCCGCATCGAATCCTGCTCGTCGCCATCGTGGCCACACTGGCCGCCTTCGTCACGCCCTTCGGCCCGGCGGTCTGGGGCTATGCCGTCGGGCTGTCGACGAATCCCGAGGTCGCCTTGCGCATCGAGGAGTGGCGGCCGACGGCCCTGCGGGATGTGTCGGGCCTGCTCTATTTCGGCTCGGTGCTGGCGATCGTCGTGCTCATCGCTCGACGTGCCCGGACAGCGCCGTGGCCGACGCTTGCCTGGCTCGGGACCTTCTTCCTGATCGGCGCCTACGCGGCTCGCGGCGTGGCCTGGTGGGCCCTGGCGGCGGTGGTCGCGGTGGCCGGGCTCCTGGCCGACTCGGCAGGAAAGCCGGATGGTCCGGAGCCTGCTGCCACGCCCCTCTCCCGGCGGCTGAACGCCGTCATCGCAGGACTGGCCATCGTGGTCGCGGTCGGGTTGCTGCCCGTGTGGCGTCCGATTGATCCACGGCTGGACGCACCAGCCGGTGTCGTGAGCTCGGCCCCGCCCGGCATCACCGCGACGCTGCGCGACCTGGCCTTGCCCGGCGACCGGCTGTTCAACCCGCAGGAGTGGGGCTCGTGGTTCGAGTTTGCCCTGCCCGACCTGCCGGTCGCGATCGATTCGCGGATCGAGCTCTACCCGGGCGAGGTCTGGCGCGACTATGACCGCGTGCTGGCCGGGATGGACGGCTGGGAGGACCGCCTGACGTCGTGGGGCGTCACTATTGCCGTGATGGCGTCCCGGGACCAGGCCATGGCGGACCGGCTCGCCCGCCTGGGCTGGCGCTCGGTCTATTCGGACGACGACGGTTCGATCGCCCTGGCGCCGGATCGATAGGCGCGTCGTTCATGCTCGGCTGGTCCGGGCGCCGGCAGGACCATCGGGGTCGGTGGCAGGACGCACCGGGCTGCTAGAGTCGGGCGCATGAGCGAAGGCCCAGCGGATCTCGACGTCGTGGTCCTCGGCGGCGGCGGTCACGTCGGCCTCCCGCTCAGCCTGGCCTTCGCCCAGTCCGGCCTCCGAGTCGGGGTCTACGACACGAACCAGTCGACCTTGGACCGGATCGCTGCCGGCGAGATGCCGTTCCTGGAAACCGGGGCCGACGAGCTGCTCCGCGAGATCCTGGCAACGGGGCGCCTGGAACTGGGGGCGGGCGGCGAGATGATCACGAGGACGATGCGCCTCGTCGTGGTCATCGGGACGCCGGTCGATGAGTTTCTCGGGCCATCCATGACGATCTTCGAGAAGGCCGTCGACCAGATCGCGCCGCACCTTCGCGACGGTGCCCTGGTCGCCCTGCGCAGCACGGTTTACCCGGGCACGACAGCCTATGTCGCCCAGCATCTTGCCGACCGAGGCTGTCGAGTGGATGTCGCCGTCTGTCCGGAGCGGATCGCCGAGGGGCATGCGCTCGAGGAACTGCGCAGCCTGCCCCAGATCAACGGCGCGGACACGGACGCAGCGGCCGACCGAGCCGCCGAGCTGTTCGGGACGCTGGCCAGCACGACCATCCGAACCACCACCAAGGAAGCCGAGCTGGCCAAGCTGTTCACCAACACCTGGCGTTACATGAAGTTCGCGGTCGCCAACCAGTTCTTCATGATCGCCGACCAGGCCGGCGTCGACTACACCAACATTTTAAGGGCCATCCGCGAGGACTATCCACGGGCGGCGGATCTGCCGGGGCCCGGATTTGCGGCCGGGCCGTGCCTGTTCAAGGACACCATGCAGCTCGCCGCGTTCACCTCGGACCACTTCCCGCTCGGCCAGGCCGCGATGCAGGTCAACGAGGGGCTGCCCGCCTACATCGTGTCCGCGCTGGAACGGCGCTACGGCGGGCTCACTGGCAAGACAGTCGGGATCCTGGGCATGGCCTTCAAGGCCGAGTCCGACGACACCCGCGCCTCGCTCAGCTACAAGCTGCGCAAGCTCCTAGCGTGGGCGGGCGCGCGGGTGGTGTGCACCGACCCGTATGTCCTTGACGACAGGCTGGTTTCCCTGCAGTGCGTGCTGGACGAGAGCGACATCCTGATCCTGGGTGCCCCGCACGGGGCCTACCGCAACCTGCAGATCGGGGGCAAGGACCTGGTCGACGTGTGGGGCGTCCTGGGGGCGGGGATTCAGCTCTGAT